>DASQCL010000260.1:0-15720 GCA_035634715.1 Solirubrobacterales bacterium | reverse complement strand
GAGTTGTAACGCTGAGGGGCTCTAGCCGGTCCGGAACCGCCGCAGCACCGGTAGGGATCCTACTTTCGCGTCATCACGATGATGCCGACGGCGACCACGACGAGGACCGCCACGAGCGCCACCACCGCCAATGCGCCAAAGGCGATCGCCCCCGCCGAACGGCCGTCGCGGCTGAGGTCGACGAATCGCGATGCTCCCAGGATCGCCAGGGAGAAGATCAGGGTCACTCCCACACCGGCGATGAACGCAGCGACGACCGTCTTCAACAGCGCCTCGGTGTCAACGATCGTGGCCAGCATCGCTCTCCTAGGGGGCCGGGACCGGGCTTCCGACCCGAACTCGCTTGGTGAACGCGGCTGCGACCATCGCAAGGCCCGTGGCCGCCACCACGATCGGGCCTGCCGCTCCGGTGCCGAAGATCCTGGTGATGCCGTAGGTCACGGCGCCGATCATCGCCGCGGCCGGCATCGTCAGCAACCAGGCGACCACGATGTTCCCAGCCACGCCCCAGCGCACCGCCGACACCCGCTTGGCGGCCCCGGCCCCCATCACGCCGCCGCTGACCACCTGCGTGGTCGAGAGCGGGAATCCGAAGTGCGAGGACGCGAGGATCACCGCCGCTCCGGCACCCGAGGCAGAGAACCCCTGGGCCGGGTCCATCTTGATGATCCGGGTCCCCACCGTCCGGATGATGCGCCACCCGCCGAAGTAGGTGCCGGCGGCGATCGCGCTCGCCGCCGTGACGATGACCCAGGTGGGCGGAGCCGAGTCCGCGGCCAGGTTCCCGTTCGCGATCAGAGCCAGGGTGATGACGCCCATCGTCTTCTGGGCGTCGTTCGTCCCGTGCGCGAGCGCGAGGAGCCCGCCGGACACGACCTGCCCGAGCCGGTACCCCCGCCCGGCATGCCCGGGCCGAACGCGCCCGACCACGCGGTAGCAGACCACGATCGCGATCGCCCCCACGATGAAGGCGACAATCGGCGCGATGACGGCGGGGATCAACACCTTCCCGACGATCCCGGCACCGAGGACCGCGCTGGGCCCCGCCGCCGCGAATGCCGCCCCCACGACGCCCCCGATGAGCGCGTGCGAGGAGCTGGACGGGAGCCCGAAGTACCAGGTGATGAGGTTCCACGAGATTGCGCCGATCAGGCCGGCGAACACCACGGTCGGGGTGATCGCCCCGGCGTTCACGACGTCCTGCGCCACGGTTGCGGCAACCGCGAGCGAGATGAACGCCCCGGCGAAGTTCAGGGCCGCCGCGTAGCCGACGGCGAGCCGAGGGGGCATCGCCCGCGTCGATATCGACGTCGCCACGACGTTAGCCGTGTCGTGGAAGCCGTTGGTGAAGTCGAACGCGAGCGCCGTGGCGACGACGATGACGAGGACGACGTCGTTCTGCATCAGGCGTACTTCGTCGCGATGGTCTCGACGACGGTTGCGGCGTCCTCGGTTGCGTCTATTGCCCGTTCGAGCCTGAGAAAGATGTCCCTCCAGCGGATTACTACCATCGGGTCGCTTCCGCCAGCGAACAACGAGGCGAAGGCTTCGCGGAAGAGCCGATCGCCGTCGTTCTCGAGCCGATGGATCTCGATCCAATACTTGTCGAGGTCCTTGAACCCGCGCAGATGCTCGAGCAGCGCGGCGAGCCGCTCGCAGGCCTTAACGAGGACGTCTGCCAGCGCCAGCGCCAGGTCCATCGGCGCCTCGATCCCGTAGAGCCCCATGAAGTCGGCAGTCTCCTCGATGTGGTCGACGATGTCGTCGACCTTCCCCGCCAGGTTGTAGATGTCCTCAGCATCGATCGGTGTCACGAAGGTCGAGCTCGTTCGCTGGGAGATGTCGTGGGTGATCCGGTCTCCTTCCTGCTCGACAAGCAGGATCTCGCGTGCGAGTTCGGCGCTTTCGGGCCACCCTTTGAGCATCTCCTGGAGCAGCTTCGCCGCCCGGAGCGAGTTCCCACCGGCCTGCGCGAACAGGTCGAAGAAAGCGCGGTCTTTGGGGACGAGGGAGAACGGCAGGGCGCGAAATTACCACGCCTCGCGCCGCTGTTCGCGACTCACTCGGCCCAGCGGAAGCCGGCGTCGGCCGGCTTGGGCTCGAGCGGGCTCGTGGCGAGGCCGTCCGGGACGCTCGGGTCGTTGTAGCCCGAGGGCGCGACGTCGTTCGGCGTCTCGGGATGAAAGAGGGAGGCGAGGTACTGGATCTGCTGTCTCCCCACGCCGAGCTCGCCTTGGCCCCCGCCGTAGACGGCGATTTCCTCGCGGTCGCAGTACTCGTAGACCGACATGAGCTCCTCTAGTGAGCCGAAGCGCGACGGCTTGGAGTTGATCGCGGGCGGCTTGTGCTCGAGCCGCTCTATGTCGGCAAGCGACTCGAGGGGGGCATCCCACGTCACCCGGTCCATGTCGAGCACGGGCCGGGTCTCGTCGTTTATGTCCGGATCCTCGAGGTAGGCGTCGGGGAACGCCGACGAGACATTGCGGTAGAGCACGGGGTCGGTCTCGACGTCGACCGGGGTGCCGCGGTAAAGGCCCTTGAGGTCGAGGATGTCCACGTTCGCGATCTCCGAAAGCTCTCCGATCAGATCCTCATCCCAGTCGTTCTCGGGGTCGAGCTTGAACCGGAGCGTCGGGTATCTCTCCAGGCGGCGGACGACGGGATCGGGGGTGGAGCCGCCCTCCTCCCCGAACGTCGTGAGGCGGGTCGAACACACGAAGTAGAGGGGCGAGAGCTCCCGGTCGACCACCTTCCACAGCGGCACGCCGGCCTGCCGAAGGGCCAGGTCGAGCGCGGCGCTCTCGAAAGCCCAACGCCGGTAGTGGCGCGAGGTCTCCCGGACCGGGGCAGCCCCGGGGAACAGGTCGAGCGCGCCGAAGAGCGCGCAAAGCTCGCCGAGCGTCGAGGGGCCGGACAGGTCGTGCACAGGCCCCCCGTCGCGGTGGGCGATGTGGTCGAGCACGTCGTAGACGACGTCCTCGCCGATGCCCTCCTCGCCGGCGCCCTTGAGGTGGATGATCGTCGAGCCGCGCGTGAACTCCGGCGAGTACTCGCGATCGTTGTTCTCGAGCTCGTAGGACTCGACCTTGACCGGCAGCCCGGCGATGTCGTCGTAGGCGCTCAGAGCAACGCAGGCTATTGAGTCGCGCCGCCACACCGATGAACAGGAAGTTCTTGGCTGAGGCTCCGGCTGCGATGCGCTCGCTCTCCATGTCCTGACCCGAACCGACGCCGTGTGGGGCTCGGGGTATGTAATAGACGCCGATGGTGGAGATCGCCAATCGCGGGCTCGGCGTGCAGGACGTCGTCGCCGTCGCCCGGGAGGACGCCGAGGTCACGCTCACGGAAGCGGCGATCGACGCGATGGCGGCAAGCGCTGCAATCGTTGAGGGACTCGCCGACTCCGACGAGCCCGCGTACGGAGTGTCGACGGGCTTCGGCTCACTCGCGACGACTCCGATTCCCGCGGACCGCCGAGTCGACCTGCAGCGATCCCTGATCCGCTCGCACGCCGCCGGCGTGGGCCCTCCCGTCGAGCGGGAGGTCGTGCGGGCCATGATGGTCCTGAGAGCCCGCTCGCTCGCCTTCGGCTACTCGGGCGTGCGTCCCGAAGTCGCCGGTGCGATCGTGGCGCTCCTCAACGCCGGCATCACCCCGGTCGTGCCCGAGCATGGCTCGCTGGGGGCCAGCGGCGACCTGGCCCCGCTGGCGCACTGCGCGCTGGCGATGATGGGCGAGGGCGAGGTGCTCGAGCCGGATGGCGGACGCGGCCCGGCCGCCGCGGCGCTGCAGACGGCCGGCCTCCAGCCCGTGACGCTGCGGGCCAAGGAGGGCCTCGCGCTCATCAATGGCACCGACGGGATCCTTGGGCTGCTCGCGCTCGCGATCGCGGACCTGGAGCGCCTGCTCCAGGTCGCGGACCTGACGGCGGCGATGTCCGTCGAGGCGCTCATGGGGACGGACCGTGCCTTCGCGCCTGACCTGATCGCGCTACGGCCCCAACCGGGCCAGGCGTCCAGCGCCGCCAACATGTACCGGCTGATGGCCGGGTCGGCGATCGTGGCATCGCATCGCCACGACGACCCCCGGGTCCAGGACGCCTACTCGCTGCGCTGCGCGCCACAGGTGAACGGCGCCGCTCGCGATGCGCTTGGGGACGCGCGACGGGCCGCCCACGCGGAGCTCGCCGCCGCGATCGACAACCCGATGATCATGCCCGACGGCCGGGTGGAGTCGTGTGGCAACTTCCACGGCGCTCCCGTCGCGTTCGCGTGCGACTTCCTCGCGATCGCCGCGGCCGAAGTCGGCGCCATCGCCGAGCGCAGGACCGACCGGCTTCTGGACGCGTCGCGCTCACACGGGTTGCCGCCGTTCCTCGCGGCGGATCCCGGGGTCGGCTCCGGGCTCATGATCGCCCAGTACACCCAGGCCGCCATGGTCGCGGAGAACCGCCGCCTGGCGGCGCCCGCCAGCGTCGATTCCATGCCCACCAGCGCCATGCAGGAGGACCACGTCTCGATGGGCTGGGGAGCCGCCCGAAAGCTGCGCGCCTCGCTGGACAACCTCGCGGGGATCCTCGGGATCGAGCTCGTGGCCGCGGCGCGCGGCCTGGAGCTGCGCCGGCCGCTCGAGCCGGCGGCGCCCACCGCGGCGGCCCTGGCCCGCGTCCGCGAGGACGTACCGGGGTTCGGGACGGACCGTTGGCTCTCGCCGGAGCTCGAGGCGGCGAAGCGCCTCGTCCAATCGGGTGCGGTCCTCGCGGCCGTGGAAGCTGATGCGGGAGCGCTGTTATGAGCGCCGTGCCCTACCAGGAGCGCTGGGGCGATAACCGGGCCTGTCCACCTAGGCGCCGCGACAGGCTGGTGTCGTGGGTGATTCTGTGAGCGGGCCGCGACCCGTCCACGCGCCCCGCGGAGATGAGCTCTCCTGCCGTGGCTGGCAACAGGAGGCGGCGATGCGCATGCTGATGAACAACCTCGACCCGGAGGTCGCGGAGCGGCCGGACGACCTCGTGGTCTACGGGGGAACGGGCCGCGCGGCGCGGTCCTGGGACGCGTTCGACGCCATCGTCCGCACGCTTCAGTCGCTGGGCGACGACGAGACCATGCTGGTCCAGTCGGGCAAGCCGGTCGGCGTGTTCCGCACCCACGAGTGGGCGCCGCGCGTCCTCATCGCCAACTCCAACCTGGTGCCGGACTGGGCGAACTGGGACGAGTTCCGCCGGCTGGAGGACCTCGGGCTGACGATGTACGGCCAGATGACCGCTGGCTCCTGGATCTACATCGGCAGCCAGGGGATCCTGCAGGGGACCTACGAGTGCTTCGCGGAGATCGCGCGTCGGCGCTTCGAGGGCACGTTGGCGGGGACGGTGACCGTAACGGCCGGGCTCGGCGGGATGGGAGGCGCACAACCGCTCGCGATCACAATGAACGGAGGCGCCGCGCTGTGCATCGAGGTGGACCCGGAGCGGATTCAGCGCCGGCTCGACACCCGGTACCTCGACGAGCGCGCCGACGACCTCGAGCAGGCGATGAGCCGCACTCAGGCGGCAAAGGACGAGCGGCGGCCGTTGAGCGTCGGGCTCTGCGCCAACGCCGCCGACGTTCTGCCCGAGCTTCGGCGCCTCGGCTTCGAGGCCGACATCGTCACCGACCAGACGAGCGCCCACGACCCGCTCAACGGCTACGTCCCGAACCTCATGAGCCTCGAGCGGGCGAACGAGCTCCGCGAGTCCGACCCCGACGAGTACGTTCGCCGGGCGCGCGCCGCCTGCGCCGCCCACTGCGCGGCGATGGTCGGATTTCTCGACGACGGCGCCGAGGTGTTCGACTACGGCAACAGCCTCCGTGCCGAGGCCGAGCTCGGCGGCTTCGAGCGCGCCTTCGCCTATCCGGGGTTCGTTCCCGCGTATATCCGCCCGCTCTTCTGCGAGGGCAAGGGGCCGTTCCGATGGGTCGCGCTCTCCGGGGACCCCGCGGACATCGCCGCGACCGACCAGGCGGTGGTCGAGGAGATCCCCGACGACCCGGCGCTCGCTCGGTGGATCCGGCTTGCCGGCGAGCGGATCGCGTTCCAGGGCCTGCCGGCTCGGATCTGCTGGGCCGGCTACGGGGAGCGCCAGCGCCTCGGCCTGCGCTTCAACGAGATGGTTCGCTCCGGAGAGCTGAAGGGCCCGATCGTGATCGGCCGCGACCACCTGGACTCGGGATCGGTGGCGTCCCCGTACCGCGAGACCGAGCGAATGGAGGACGGCTCCGACGCGATCGCCGACTGGCCGCTGCTGAACGCCCTTGTCAACACGGCCTCCGGTGCATCCTGGGTGAGCATCCACCACGGAGGCGGGGTGGGGATCGGCCGCTCGATCCACGCAGGCATGGTCTGCGTCGCCGATGGCACGGAGCTCGCGGACCAGAAGCTCGAGCGCGTGCTCACGGCCGACCCGGGGACGGGCGTCATGCGCCATGCCGACGCGGGATACGACCGGGCCGTCGCCGTTGCATCCCGCCGCGGCGTGCGGATCCCGATGCGCGAGGGCTAGGGAGCTCCGGGTCGGCCGTGGCAGTCCGCGAGATCGTGACCATCGGAGACCCGGTCCTGCGCGAGCGCGCGCGTGAGGTCACGCCCAAGGAGCTGCGATCGCCGGAGGTGCAGGGCCTCATCGACGACCTGATCGAAACGAGGCGGGCCGCGAACGGCGCCGGGCTCGCCGCCAACCAGGTGGGCGAGACGCTTCGCGTTGCGGTCGCGGAGGTGGAGGGCACGAACCCGCGGTACCCGTACAAGCCGCCGATCCCGCTGACGGTCATGGTCAATCCGGTGATCGAGCCGGTCGACGACGAGACGTTCGAGGTCAACGAGGGCTGCCTGTCGGTCCCCGATCTGCGGGGGTACCTGGAGCGTCGCGCGACGATTCGAGTCCACTACCTCGACCGCGACGGTGACGAGCACGATGAGGTTCGATGCGGTTTGACCGCCGGGACGTTTCAGCACGAGGTCGATCACCTCGACGGCGTGGTGTTCGTGGATCGCGCCGACTCGAGGACGCTCTCGACCTGGGAGCACTACGAGCGCCACCAGCGCGCGGAGTTCGAGGACCGCGCTCGGGCCATCGTCGATCGGTACGGCTCTTGAGCTCCACGGCCTACTGGTGCGAGATGGCCTGGCTCGGCGGCGAGTCCGTCGTCGAGGGGGTGACGGTCGGGGTCGACGGCGAGCGGATCGCGAACGTGGCCACCGGAGTCGTCGGCCCGCCACGCCACGCGACCCGACTCGACGGCCTCACGATCCCCGGTCTCGCGAACGCCCACTCGCATGCGTTCCAGCGCGCGCAGCGCGGCCGGACGCACTCGGGCCGCGGGGACTTCTGGAGCTGGCGGGAGGCGATGTACGAGTTGGCGTCACGGCTCGAACCGGATCTGTATCTCCCGCTGGCCCGCGCGACCTACGGCGAGATGGCGCTGGCCGGAATCACGTGCGTCGGTGAGTTCCACTACCTCCACCACCGTGCTGACGGAACGTCGTACGACGACCCGAACGCCATGGGCCGGGCGGTGATCCAGGCTGCGCGCGAGGCCGGGGTCCGGATCACCCTGCTGGACGCCTGCTACCTGCACGGCGGCATCGGGGAGGAGCTGGCCGGGGCCCAGCGCCGCTTCGGCGACGGCGATGCCGACCGCTGGGCAGCGCGGGTGGGCGAGCTCGATGGGGACGCCGGCACCAGGATCGGCGCGGCGATCCACAGTCTCCGGGCGGTCGATCCCGAATCGGCCATGGCGGTGGCCGGGTGGGCGAACGAGCGGGCGTGCCCACTGCACGCGCACGTCTCCGAGCAGCCGGCAGAGAACGCGGCGTGCGTTGAGGCGTTCGGCTCCACGCCCACCGCGCTGCTCGGCTGGGCGAACGCGATCACGGAGCGGTTTGTGGCCGTGCACGGAACACATCTCGACGCCTCAGACCTCGAGATCCTGGGTGCCGGCAGGTCCACCTGCTGCCTGTGTCCCACGACGGAGCGCGATCTCGCCGATGGGATCGGCGGCGCAGAGGGCATGCGCGACGGTGGCATCGCCCTCGCCCTCGGTTCCGACTCCCACGCCGTCATCGATCTCTTCGAGGAGGCCCGGGCGGTTGAGCTCGACGAGCGGCTTGATACCGGGGAGCGCGGCCGCAACCCAGCGAGCGCGCTGCTCGAGGCGGCGACCGGCGCTGGTCACCGGTGCCTTGGTTGGCCCGAGGCCGGGCGGATCGAGTCCGGGGCGGTGGCCGACCTCGTCACCGTCGCCCTCGACACCCCGCGCCTGGCCGGGGCGGATGCGCGGAGCGCCGTCGGCTCGCTCGTCTTCGCGGCGACCGCCGCCGACGTCACCGGGGTGATCGCCGGTGGCCGGGAGATCGTGAGGAATGGACGGCACGTCGACCTCGACGTGCCGGCCGAGCTCGAGCGGGCGATCCGGGGGGTCTGGGCGTGAGCGCCCTCGTCGTCGACGACATCGGCCTACTGGTGACGAACGCCCCCGAGCTGGGCGAGGGGCAGCTGGGGATCCTGCGCGACGCCGCCCTGGTGATCGAGGATGGCGAGGTCGTCGCCGTCGAGCGCGCGGGCGCGGACGGCGACGAGCGGTTCGACGCGGGCGGGCGCTGCGTCATCCCCGGCTTCGTCGACAGTCACACCCATCTGGTGTTCGCGGGCGATCGCGCGGATGAGTTCGCCGCCCGCATGGCGGGCAGGCCCTACGAGGCCGGCGGGATCCGAGTGACGACGGAGGCGACTCGCCGCGCCAGCAACGACGAGCTGCGCGAGCTGACCGCCCGCCGGCAGGCGGAGGCGATGCGCGCCGGCATCACCCATCTCGAGATCAAGTCCGGGTACGGGCTCGACACCCCGAACGAGAAGCGACTGTGTGAGATCGCCGCCGAGTTCACGGACGACGCCACGTTCCTCGGCGCCCACGTCGTGCCGCCGGAATACGAGGGCCGGGTCGACGACTACGTCGAGCTCGTCTGCGGCGAGATGCTCGCGGCGTGCGTCCGCCACGTGCGTTGGATCGACGTCTTCTGCGAGCGCGGGGCGTTCGACGCCGACCAGTCCCGCGCGGTGCTCGAGGCGGGCCGCGACGCTGGGCTCGGAATGCGGGTCCACGGCAACCAGCTCGGCCCGGGCCCCGGCGCGCGGCTCGCGGTAGAGCTCGGGGCCGCGTCTGTGGACCACTGCACGTATCTCGACGACGGGGATATCGAGGCGCTCGCAGGTAGCGACACGGTGGCGACCTTCCTCCCGGCCACTGACTTCTCGACCCGCGAGCCCTACCCCGACGCCCGGCGGGCGATCGACGCGGGCGTCTCGGTGGCGATCGCGACCAATACGAACCCGGGCTCGAGCAACACGACCTCGATGAGCTTCTGCATCGCGCTGGCGGTCCGCGACCTGCGGATGACCGTCGAGGAGGCCCTGGCCGCCGCGACCCTGGGCGGCGCCCGGGCGCTCGGTCGCGATGACCTGGGGCGCCTGAGCCCGGGCGCGCCGGCGGACGCGGTGGTCCTCGAAGCATCCACCTACGCCGATCTCGTCTACCGCCCCGGGGTACCGCTCATCGCCGAGACGCTGGTCGGAGGCCAGGTCCGCTCAGCCGGCTAGGCGAGTCCAGAAGCGCACGTACTCGCGTTGATGGCCTACTCCGCCCTCGAGCGCCAGGCGCACGCCGTCGGGCATGCCGTCCTGCCTGAGCAATTCCTCGTACTCGGCGAGGCGGGTTTCATGGCGCTCGAGCTGCCTCAAGGCCAGCGCCGCGGGGTCGGCCCCGCAGAAGAGCTTCAGGAGCCCCGGGTCGCGAAGCTCGTACATGTCCGCGTCCGGGTCGTGGAGCCACGCTTGGAGTTCCTTGCGCCCGGCCGCCGACAGGCTGTAGACGCGACGACGACGGCCGCTCTCCTCGCGCTTCTCGTTGAGCAACCCCGCCTCGGCGAGGCGCCCGCACTCGGTGTAGATCTGCGTGTGGGGGATGGCCCAGAAATGGAAGATGCTCACCTGCGCGATCTGCTTCAGCTGGTAGGGCGTCGCCGACCCGCATTGATCGAGCAGACCCAGGACGGCGTAGGAGGTGTCCGTGAGGCGTGGCGCGGGCACGCGCGGCATGATACAGTGCGCTTCGAACGGTTCGATCCGAACGATACAGGAGGAACTATGACCAGCGTCGCCGAGACATCCACTCGCGTCAGCCCCCGGCACGGCTTCGACTCCCTCTCCGAGGAGACGCACATCGAGGGCCTACCGGTGACCGGCGCGCTGCCGTCATGGCTCGAGGGATCGCTGATCCGGACCGGCCCGGCGAAGTGGGAGGTCGGCGACCGCACGATGAACCACTGGTTCGACGGCCTCGCGATGCTCCACCGCTTCTCGCTCGAGGACGGCCAGGTGTCGTATGCGAACCGGTTCCTCGAGACCAAGGCGTACCGCGCGGCGCGGGACACGGGCCGGATCACCTACTCCGAGTTTGCGACCGATCCGTGCCGGTCCCTGTACCAGCGCGTGACGGCGATGTTCTCGCCGAAGCTGACCGACAACGCCAACGTCAACCTCGTGCAGCTCGGGGAGCGCTTCATCGCGATGACCGAGACGCCGATCCCCGTGGAGTTCGACGCCGACACCCTCGGCGCGGCCGGAGTCGCCTACAACGTGCCGGGCCAGCTGACGACCGCCCACCCGCACATTGACCGGGCCACGAAGGGGATGCTCAACTATGCGGCCAAGCTAGGCCCCCGCTCGACCTACCGCTTCTTCCTGCTTCCGCCCAACGCGTCGAAGCCGCGTGTGATCGCGACCAAGCCCGTCTCGCGCCCCTCCTACATGCACTCGTTCGGGTTGACCGAGCGCTGGCTCGTGCTCGCCGAGTTCCCGTACGTCGTGAACCCGCCGTCGCTCGCGTTCAGCGGCCGCCCCTACATCGAGAACTACCGCTGGCGGCCCGAGCTCGGCACGCGTTTCCAGCTCTTCGACCGCACCACGGGAGAGAGCACCGGCCCGTTCGAGACCGATGCGCGCTTCGGTTTCCACCACGTCAACGCCTACGAGGACGGGGATGACGTCGTGGTCGACATCTGCACGTTTGACGACGCCGAGATCGTGGAGGACCTCTACCTCGAGCGCCTGCGCGAGGGCAAGCCCCTCGCGGAGCCGCATCTCGAGCGGTTTACGCTCTCCACCGGGAAGGGCACGGTCGCCACGGAGCGCCTGATCTCCGAGCAGATGGAGCTGCCGCGCATCAACTACGGCCGCTGCAACGAGCGGCCGTACCGCTATGCCTGGGGCGTCGGCAGCGCTGACAACAGCTGGCTCGACCGGATCGTGAAGGCCGACGTCACACGTCGCCAGGGCTCCGTGTGGCACGAGGAGGGCTGCTACCCGGGCGAGCCCGTCTTCGTGGCGGAGCCGGACGCGCGGGACGAGGACGCGGGCGTCCTGCTCTCAGTTGTCTTCGACGGCCGCACCGGCAACTCGTTCCTGCTGGTGCTCGACGCCGCATCGCTCGACGAGGTGGCGAGGGCTGAGGTCCCGCACCACATCCCGTTCGGGTTCCACGGCCAGTTCGCCCGCGCCTAGGAGAGATCCGAGGCGAGCACGCGGTTCGCCAGGAGGCCGAACGCCTCGATCGCGGCGATCAGGTCCGCCCCGTTCGTGTCCTCCTCCTTCGCGTGGCTGAGGCCGGCGATCGAGGGGCAGAAAAGCATTGCGGTGGGAATCACGCGCGCCGCCTCCGCAGCGTCGTGAAGCGCGCCGCTCGTCAGCACACGTTCGGACCCGGTGGTTTCGCGGCTCGCTGCGAGCGCCTGGTCCACCAGAGCGGGGTCGAACGGGATCGGCTCGATCGACCAGACGTGCTCGGAGGAGAACTCGCATCCGCGTTCGGCGGCCGCCTCCTCTCCCGAGCCCCACGCGTCCTCCAGCATCGACGCCAGCTCGCCGGCGTCGGGATGCCTGAGGTCCACCAACAGCTCTGCCTCGCCGGCGACCGCGGTGGCGATCCCCGGCCGCAGCGCCAGGGCGCCAGTGGTCGCCACGCCGCCGTGGCTCCGCCCGACCCGCTCGATGCGCAGGGCGGCATCGGCCGCCGCGAGCCCGGCGTCGCGACGGCGATCCATGGGAGTCGTCCCCGCGTGCGATGCCTGGCCGCTGAAGCGGAAGCGGTGGCGCTCGATTCCGGCGCAGCCGTTCACTGCGGCTGATCGCAGGCCCTCGGCCTCCAGCACCGGACCCTGCTCGATGTGGAGCTCGAGGTAGGCGCCGAGCCGGCTCCGGCGCGAGCCGGCTTCGAGGACTCGGTCGAGCTCCACGCCGTTCTCGGCGAGGGCGTCGACGATCGAGACTCCCTCGGAATCGCGGAGCTCCCCCGCCTCGTCCGGCACCAGCGTTCCCGAGAACGCCGAGCTCCCGAAGAGGCTGCGACCGAAGCGCGCGCCCTCCTCGTCAGCCCAGTCCACGAAGGCCAGTGTGCGAGGTGGCCGCTCTCCACTATCCGCCCATGCCCGCACGACCCCGAGCGCGGCCATCACGCCGAGCGCCCCGTCAAGCCAGCCGCCGTCCGGGACCGAGTCGACGTGCGAGCCGACTGCGAGCGCCGGCTCCGCGTCGCCCTCGAGATAAGCCCAGACGTTCCCGGCTTCATCCCGGTCGGGCTCGAGGCCCAGCTCGCCGAGGCGCTCGGCCAGCAGCGCCTGCGCATGCCGCCACGTCTCCGTCCAGCAGACGCGCTGGGCGCCGGCGTCGGTTCCGGTGAGCGCGTGGAGCTCGCGCAGGTCCGCGACCACCCGGCCGGCGTCGATGGCCGGCCCGTTCGTCACTCGGCGCCCATCGCCTCGCGGTGGAGCGCCTGGCCGAGGCAGTGGGCGCCGCCACCGCCCAGGGTGAACATATCCAGGTCGGGGGCGGAGAGTTCGAGCCCGTGCGCCTTCATCTGGTCGTTCAGCGATCGCGCCCCGGCTCCCGTCAGAACGCGGTCGTCGCCCAGCGAGATCGCGTTAATCCCGAGCTTGAAGGCCTCATCGCCCGGCACCTCGAGGATCTCGAAGCCCTTGTCCCGCAGCCACGCGACGAGGCCGGTCGAGACCAACTCGACGCAGACGGCGGCGAGCTTCGGCGCCAGCACGGCCATCAGAACGTCGATGTGAACGAAGACGCCGGGGATGGGCTCGACCCGCGCCTCCCATCCCTCGGCCCGGAACCAGTCGGCCAGCTGATGGGCCGCCGCGTGTTCCGTGCGCTCCTCGCCGTTGCCGATCACGACGCTGCCGGGCTCGACGATCATCACGTCGCCGCCCTCGATCGCGCCGGCCGTGGCCATCCGCCAGATCGGGATGTCACGCCCGGTGTAGAAGCGAATCACCGGCGCGTACTCCCCGCGCCGCCACCACTGCTTGGGCTGGGTGACGTACGCGCCCCACGGGGTCATGACGCTCGAGTCGCGGGCGAACACCTGGTACGGGAGCGCCGGGTCGGGCTCGAGCAGGTGGGCCGTCACCCCTGCCTGCTCGTACGCCGAGACGAGCTCGGCATGCTGGGCGCGAGCGGCATCGGGATCGAAGCGGTGGCCCCGCTCGAGCGTGCCTCGGGAGATCACGCTGGTCGCATGCCAGCGGTAGTTCTCCGGCGGACAGACGAGGACGTCGGTGAGCCGCCCGTACTCGGAATCGACTCCCCACCGGGAGCTCACTGAATCACCACCGACACCAGCATCTCGCGGCGCCAACCTGGACACTTCCTGGGAAATCTGCTCCGACCTGCTCTGGCACCGCGTTCACTCCACCACCACCCGCATCGTCTTCAGCGAGCGGTCGACCGCGCCGCGCACCCAGCCCCCGTGCTCGACGACCTCGTTGATGTAGTCCACCGTCTCCCGGGTAAGCCGCTCTCCCGGCAGGACGTTCGGGATGCCGGGGGGATAGGCGGCGAGCGACTCGGCTGCGATCCGCCCGACGGCGTCGGCGAAGGGGACGACCTCCTGCTCCCCGAGGAACGCCTGCCTCGGGGGCATCTCGAGCGCACCCCAGGGCGGCGGGGGAGTGAGGGGCGCGGAATGCGGCTCCTCCTCGCTGCCGAGGGTCTCGACCGCATGGCGAAGACCATCGACCAGCCGCGAGGCGCTGCGCGTGACGTCCTCGCCGATTCCGAAGACGGCGACGATGACGTTCTCGGACACGAGCTCGAGGTTGACGTCGTCCTGCTCGCGCATCAGGGTCCCGATGCGCGTCCCGGTGCTCCGCGTTCCGCGCACGTCCACCGCGAGCCGCAGCGGGTCCCACGCGTGGACTCCGGGGCGCCCGATGAGGCGCTCGTCGAGGACCTCGAGCCCGGGAATCCGGCGGATCTCCTCCCGGGCGCGCTTCACCCCCGCAATAGTTTCGTGGAGGAGCTGCGCCCCGCTAACCGCCGCCTGCCGGCGGGCGGCGTCGAGCGACGCGGTGAGCAGGGCGCTCGGGCTCGTCGACTCGGTCAGGGTCACGCAGCGATCGATCACGTCGGGGTCGATGTACTCGTCCCGGCCCAGGTGCAGGATCGCGGACTGGGTGAGGCTGCCGAACAGCTTGTGCACCGAGGAGAGCACCAGGTCGGCCCCGCATTCGAGGGCGCTCTCCGGCAGCTCCGGCGAGAAGCGCAGGTGCGCCCCCCAGGCCTCGTCGACAACCAGCGGCACGCCGTGCGAGCGCGCCACCTCCGCCAGCCCGCGCACGTCCGCAACCGCTCCGAAGTAGGTCGGCGACACCGTGAGGGCTGCGACCACGCCGGGGCGCTCGTCGAGCGCCCCCGCCAAGGACTCCGGCGTCAGGCAGTGCGCGATGCCGAGCTCGGAGTCGAGCTCCGGCGCGACGAAGGCCGGCTCGAGGCCGGCCAGCACGATCCCGTCCACGGTGCTCGAGTGAATGTTGCGCTGCGCCAGAACCCCGCGGCCCGCGTGCCGGAGCGCGAGGCATGCGGCGTGGTTTCCCTGCGATGCGCCGCTGATCAGGAACCAGCTGCGCTTCGCGCCCCACGCCTCGGCCGCGAGGCGCTGGGCCTGCTGGAAGGGGGAGTCGGGGCCGATGTCGACGCCCTCGATCCCGGCCGGGATGTCGTACTTGAACGCAGGCTCGCTCAGGGCGGCAACGAGCTCCGGGTCCGCTCCCTCGCCGCCCTTGTGGCCGGGGACGTGAAAGCGCCCGGGATCGCGCTCGGCATAGGCGACGATCGCGTCGAGGTACGGCGCCTCCTGCTGGTCCCCGGACATGCCACCAGACACTAGTGCGCAACTTCCTTGCCTGATCGGCCGACGAGATAGACATCGCGTACCGCCCATCGGCCGGTGGCGCAGGATTGAGGAGGCAAACGCGTGAGGAGCCGGAAGCAGCGCAGATACCTTGCCGCGGGCGGGGTCGTGGCGGCGGCCGCACCCGCCCTGCCGGCGTTCGCGTCCGGCGCCACCTACCAGGGGGCTCTGCGGGAACCTCGGGTCAGGCCACACGAACTGCTCCACCGGCCAGTTGACCTGGAGTGCCGGCCGTCGGTGACGGCCCCGGGTTTCCGCCGGGAAACCCCTTGGTAGCCTAGGCTCCGCCGGGCCCGATGAGCGACGACGACCAACCTCCGAGTAGGCGGCCGCATAGGGCAAACCGCTGCCCCGTGGGGCGACCGGTCGGGCGATGAGCGCTCTCCTACTCGTCCTCCTACTCGTCCTGGTGCTCATCAACGGCCTCTTC
>DASQCL010000259.1:0-11000 GCA_035634715.1 Solirubrobacterales bacterium | reverse complement strand
GCGGTGGCGGTGAAGATCCAGTACCCGGGCATCGCCGAGGCCCTCGAATCGGACCTGCGCAACGCCGGCATGATCATGCGGCTGGCGCGGGCGATCGCCCCGGGCCTCGACGCGAAGGCGGTGGCAGCGGAGCTTCGCCTGCGGGTGATGGAGGAGCTCGACTACGAGTACGAGGCGCAGAGCCACCGGAGCTTCGCCCGCGCCTATCGCGGCCACCCGTTCATCCACGTGCCCGACGTCCTCACCCGGCTCTCGCACCGCCGTGTGCTGGTGACCGAGTATGTCGACGGGATGGGATTCGAGGAGGTGAAGCAGCTGCCGCAGGAGGAGAAGAACCGCTTCGGGGAGATCGTGTTCCGCTTCTGCTTCGGCTCGATCTACCACCTGCAGATGTTCAACGCCGACGCCCACCCCGGCAACTACATCCTCATGGGCGACGGGCGGGTGGCGTTCCTCGACTTCGGCATGACCAAGCGGCTCGACGCCGAGCAGATCGAGCTCGAGCAGCGGGCGATCGACGCCGCGTCGCGGCGCGACCCCGACGCGCTGCGCGAGGCGCTGCACGAGCTCGGGTTCGTGAAGAACCCGTCCAAGTTCGACGCCGAGCGGCTGATGGACCACGTGATGGCGGTCGGCGGGTGGTACATGGAGGACCGCGACGTCGAGCTGACGCCGGAACGCGTGATGAAGGTCATCGAGTCGACGTCGGACCCCCGCTCCGAGTACTACGACCTCATGCGGCGCGAGAACCTTCCCGCCGACGAGCTCATGGGCCGCCGGATGGAGACCGGGGTGCTCGCAGTGCTCGCTCAGCTACGTGCCTGCCGCAACTGGCACCGAATCTCGCGCGAGTGGATCTACGGGGAGCCGCCGGCCACGGCGCTGGGCGAGCTCGAGTGGACGTACTTCACCGAGCGCGGCGAGCGGCGCGCGCCGGGACTCGCAGGCAGGGCCTAGGGCCTGCCTCCCTCTGCGAGACAGGCCCTAGACACACACCCTGCCGGATGAAGGCCCTCGGCCAAAACTAGAAGTAGCCGGAGGACCTGCCTCCCTCCTGGCTACCGACCGGTCGCCCACATGATCGGTGTTATGGCCGGTTTCTCCAATCCTCCGATCGACGGTTATTGAGGATGAATCTCGCTCATTCGATCGGAGGAACGCCGGATCAGCCGATCAGAGGACCCCCGGAAACCGGTTGATGAGCCAGCCTCAGGCGCCTGCGCGCTCGGCCGCTGCCGTGCGCTGCGGCAGCAGGCGCCCGCCGACGAAGAACAGCGAGATGAGGAGCCCCAGGACCGCGGCGATCGCGCAGAACCGGAAACCCGCCTGGACTCCGACGGCGAACGAGTCCTTGATGATCGGCACGATCACGTTCTGAGCCGATTGGGGAAGCTGATTCAGCGCGTGCCTCGCGGCGTCGGTGCCGGCGAGCTGACCGTGAAGGACGGCGACCTGGTGATCCGTCAGCTGGTGGCCGTGGAGGGCCGTGGTCGCCTTCGAGTCGAGGTCATTCTCGGAGGTGATCGTGAAGATCGTCGTGGTGATCGCGACCCCGATCGCGCCTCCGCCGATCTGGCACATGTAGACGAGACCGCCGGCGAGGCTCGTGCGCGAGGGGTCGAGCGCCGTGACACCCGCCGTCGTCACCGAGGGATAGAAGAGCCCGGCTCCCAGCCCCGTCAGCGCAAATCCTGCGATCAGGGCGCTGTAGGTCGCGCCCGCGTCGACCATCGACAGCAGGAATGGCCCGACGGTGAGGCCGACGGCGCCGGCCGTGATGGTGACCTTCGGCCCCAGGCGTCCATAAAGCGGCCCGGCGATGAACGACGTAATCGCGAACATGCCGAGCATCGGCAGCATTCCCACGCCGGCCTTCAGGGCGGAGTAGCCGAGGATCTTCTCCATGAACTGCGGCCCGTAGAGCACGGTGACGAAGAAGACCGCCGACATGAGGGTGACCGTGATGCACGCGTTGCGGAACTCCGTGGTCTTGAACACGTCCACGGGGATCAGGGCGCTCTTCTTCATCCGCGGCTCGATGAAGGTGAACGCGGTGAGCAGCAGTCCCGCCACCACGAGCATCCCGATTACAGCCGGGCTGCCAAACCCCCAGTCCGCCGCCTGGTCGAACGCCAGCAGGATGAGGAACAGCCCCGTCGAGAGCGTCGCGATCCCGGGGTAGTCGATTCGCTCGTCCTCGACCTTGGGCCGCGGTTGGTGGACCTTGGCCCAGGTCACGAGGACGGCGATGACCGCGATCGGCACGTTGAGGAAGAAGATCCAGCGCCACGAGAGCTCGTCCGTCAGGATGCCGCCCAGGAGCGGCCCCATGGCGTTCCCCAATCCTGCCGCGCCGAGGATGAGGCCGCCCGCGAGCCCAGCCTTCGACTCCGGCAATGCGGCGTAGGTCATGCCCAGGATGGCCGGCCACATGAGGGCGCCGCCGAGCCCCATTCCGACGCGCATCGCGATCAGGAAGGGGGCGTTCGGCGCCAGCCCCCCGAGCAGTGAGAAACCGGCGAAGAGCGCCGAGCCGACGAAGAACGCCCGCCGGCGCCCGAACAGGTCGGCGAGGCGGCCGCCGGTGACGATGGCCATGCCGAAGACCAGGCAGTAGGCGTTGATCACCCACTGGGCAGTGCCGAGGTCGACGTTGAAGTCGCCCTCGATCGCCGTCAGCGCGACGTTCAGCGCCGTGAAGTCGTTCGCGATCACGATCACGCCGAGACCCATCGCGACCAGAGCCATCACCGTGCCCGGGGCGAGCTTTTCCCGATCTGCGGTGGCGACGGCCGCCGTTGTGGACGGCGCCACGCCCGCCTCCTTCGCGCGCGAGTGAAGGTGGAGCGCCGACCTCACGTGCATGCGCTGGGACCCGCCGAACGGCACGAGCGGACTCTATCCGGGCGGTCGGTGGACCCGGCGCGGCTCAGAGGCGGTCGAACAGGCGCGGATCGTTCGTGCAGATCCCGTCGACGTCGAGCGCCGCGAGGGCCCGCATCCGCGACAGCTCATCGACGGTCCACGCGATCAGCTCGAGGCCCTGCTCGTGGCACTGGTCCACCAGTCGCTTGGTCACCACCGGGTGGTAGGCCCAGATCGCGCTCACGCCGAGCTCGGGTGCACCTCGGCGGACGACGCCTGGAAGCCGCGCTCGCAGCGAGATCAGCGCGCCGGCGACGAGCGGCCGCGCCCACGGCATCGAGTTCCAGTCGCGGGTGACCTTGGGGAGGGTCCAGCCCGTGACGACGCCGGAATCGAGCTCCTTGAGCACCGTGAGGCTCGACACCTCCATCGTCGAGATCGACGTCCGCCCGACCAGGTTCCGCTCGCCGAGCGCGGCGATGACCTCGTTCTCGCGGCCGGCGATCTTCAGGTCGAGGTCGATCGCTACCTCGTTCAACGGCGGGCGCGTGAACGCGTCCATGGCCTCGTCGAAGCGCATCGGGCTCCGCCGCGAAGCGTCGCCCCAGTCGTGGGCCACGAGCAGCGGCGGCGCGCCGTCGTCGGCCGGGCCGGCGACGGCCTGGCGCCAGTCGGCGCCGTTCTGGAACTCCGCCTTGGGCCGCAGCACGTCCAGCTCGATCATCTCGGCGCCCGCGTCGACGGCCGCCTCGAAGCTCTCGAGGGTGTTCCCCGGGCGGATCAGGTCCGCGCCCTTGTGGCCGATGCGCTTCAGGCCGGAGAGAGTATTCGCGCGGGCCTGCTACCCGGTCCTGGCAAGCAGCTCGGCGAGGTGGTGGTGGGACTCGCTCATGCCTGATCGAGTTCGCCGAGGCCTAGAACAGCTGGTTTTCGCCCGCGAAGATCTCGCTCACGGAGTCGTCGGCGAAGATCCGGCGGATCGAATCGGCGAGCGTCGGCGCAGTCGGGAGCACGGTGATGTTGTCGGGGGCGCCGGGACGGAGCGGGATCGTGTCGGTGACGATGATGCGCTCGATCTGTGAGTTCTCGAAGGCCAGGCGCTCGTAGGCGGGGCCGGAGAAGACGCCGTGCGTCGCGGTCGCGATCACGCGAGCGGCACCCTCTTCCCGCACGGTGTCGGCGGCCGCGCAGAGGGTTCCCGCCGTGTCGATCATGTCGTCGACTAGCACCGCGGTCTTGCCGCGGACGTCTCCGACCACGTAGCCGATCTCCGCGACCTGCTGCGCCGGGCGCTCCTTCTCCATCACCGCCCAGTGGACGCCGACCTTGCGGGCGAAGTTGCGGGCCACCTTCACGCGGCCGGCGTCGGGCGAGACGATCACGAGCTCCTCCGGGAACGCCTGGTCCATGAACCACTGGGTGAGCATCGGCATCGCCGTCATGTGGTCGACGGGGACCTCGAAGAAGCCCTGGATCTGGCCGGAATGGAGGTCCATCGTCAGCACCCGGTCGACGCCGACGGCCTCCAAGCACTTCGCGACCACGCGGGCGGAGATGGGCTCACGCGGCTCGGACTTCTTGTCCTGGCGGGCGTAGCCGTACCAGGGCATGACAGCGATGATGCGGTGCGCGGACGCGCCCTGGGCGGCGTCGGCCATCATCAGGAGCTCGGCGAGCGAGTCGTTCGGCGTCATGCCATGCGCCTCGTTGGCGGCGGTGGACTGCACCAGGAAGACGTCGGCGCCGCGGATCGATTCCTCGTAGCGGCAGTACACCTCGCCGTCGGCGAAGGTCTGGAGCTTCACCTTGCCGAGGTCGACGTCGAGCTTCGTTGCGATCTTGGCGGCGAGCTCCATCGACGCGCGCCCGCCGAAGACCATCAGGCGCTTCGTGTATTCCTGCGGGATCGAGCTGAGCATCGCGGGGCGTTCCTCGATGGTGGTCACGAGTCCTCCGTGTCTTCCTCTCCAGCTTCCTCGCGCGCCTTCTTGTCGGCGTAGCCCTCGACGTTCTCCTGGTTGGGCCTCGCGATCCCCAGGGCGCCGGGCGGAACGTCCTCGGTGATCGCGGAGTTGGCGCCAGTGTAGGCACCGTCGCCGATGCTTACCGGAGCGACCAGGGTCGTGTCAACGGATGTATGCACTCCGTGCCCGATCTTCGTGCGGTGTTTGCGGAATCCGTCGTAGTTGGCGGTGATCGTCGCCGCCCCGAGGTTGGTGTCGTCGCCGACGTCGGCATCGCCGATATACGACAGGTGCGGCACCTTCGTCCCCCGGCCGATCTTCGAGTTCTTGAGCTCGACGAAGGTGCCGGCCTTCGCTCTCTCGGCGAGCACGGTCCCGGGGCGCAGATAGGCGAAGGGGCCGACACTGCAGGCGTCGCCGATCTCACTGCCGGTGACGTAGGAGTGCGGAGCGGTCACCTGGGAGCCGACGGTCGAGTCGATGATCGTCGTGTGGGGGCCGATGATGCTGGAGCCGCCGATGCGGGTGCGGCCGCGAAGCGTGGTGCCGGGCTCGATGACGGTGTCGGGCTCGATCGCGACGTCGGCGTCGATCCAGGTGGAGGCGGGATCGGTCAGCGTCACGCCGTCAAGCATGTGGCGCTCGTTGATCCGCTGCCGGGCGATCTCGTTCACGGTCGCCAGCTCGACCCGGTTGTTGACGCCGACGTTCACCGAGATGTCGTCGACCTTGTGGACGATCACCCGCTTGCCGTCCTCCCGCATGAGCTGCAGCGCGTCGCCGATGTAGTACTCGCGGGCGGAGTTGTCGTCCGTGATGCGGCCGAGCGCGTCGGCGAGCATGTCGGCGTCGAAGGCGAAGGTGTTCGTGTTGACCTCGTGGATGGCGAGGATCTCGGCCGGGACCCCCTCGGGGTACTTGGTCTCGATGATGCGCTCGAAGTCGCCGTTCGCGTCACGCACCACACGTCCGAGCGACTCGGCGTCCTCGCGCTCGACGCTCACGACCGTCGCCACAGCATCGGAATCGGTGTGCGCGCGATAGGTGTCCTCGATGGCCTCGGGCGTCACGAGCGGATGGTCGCCGTTCATCACGATCACGGTGTCGGAGCCCTGGATCACGCCGAGCGCGGCGCGCACGGCGCCGCCGGTCCCGTCGGAGTGGGTCTGGACCGCCGTCTCGGTTCCCTCGGGAAGCGCGGACGAGAGGTCGCGCGCGGGCGAGACGATCACGCACACGCGCTCTGCACCTGCCTCGCGGGCGGCCAGCACGGGCCAGGCCACCATCGGGCGGCCGCACACGGGGTGCAGCATCTTCGGCACCGACGAGCGCATCCGAGTCCCCTCGCCGGCGGCCATGATCAGCACGGTCGGGCCGCTCACCTGCGGAATCGTAGAGTGCCGGGGCCCGTCCCACCGCGTTGGTGGGGCCGAGCGCAAGCATCCTTCCCGGCGGTTGGCGGCTTTATTGGCGGTATGCGTGAGTAAAGCGCCAATCGCCGAGCTGGGGAGCCCGGATTCGAACCGGGATAACTGGCCCCAAAAACCAGGGTCCTGCCAATTGGACGACTCCCCAGAGTCCCGGATAGCGTAGACCGGACCGAGACCGTGATCCAAGCGGGCCGGACCCGCGTAAGCGAGGTAGAAAGTGGCCGACGACTACGTGTTCATCGACGAGTGGGACGTCGACGCGCCGCAGGAGGCGGTGTTCGACGCGCTGGCCGATGCGCGCACCTATCCGGAGTGGTGGAAGCCGGTCTACATCGAGGTCGACGGCGACTGCGAGCCCGCGGCCGGCTGCGTGACCCAGCAGGAGTTCAAGGGCCGGCTCCCCTACCACCTGAAGACCCGCTCGGAGATCACCAGGCTCGAGCGGCCGAACACGTTCGAGGTCAACGTGGTCGGCGACCTCACCGGCAAGGGCGTGTGGACGCTCACCCAGCGGAACGGCAAGGTCCACATCCACTTCGACTGGCGCGTCATCGCCGACCGGCCACTCCTCCGCATCCTCACCCCGGTCCTTCGCCCGGTCTTCCGCTGGAACCACAACTGGTCGATCAAGCGGGCGATCGAGGGTCTCGAGCCGTACGCCCGCGCCAAGTAGCGGCCGGGTCAACGCAATCCACGTCCACCTGTCGGATGCAGATTGCGTTGATGTGGGCTCGACGCCCTCCCTCGTTGCCCGGGGTCCGCATCCGCAACGCACGACCTCGGCTAATTCCCTACAATTTTTTGTAGGAAATGGTTTCCATGGTCGATGCAGTCGCTGATCCCGTTCGCGCCCGGCTCGTTCGCCGGCTCGCGTCGAGCGGCCCCGCCTCCCTCGAGGACCTGGCGAAGGCCGCCGGCGTCCACCCCAACACCGCCCGCGCCCACGTGAGCGCCCTCGAGGCGGACGGCTTCATCGAGCGCCAGCCGCGGCCGACGGACAAGCCGGGCCGCCCCCGCACCGTCTTCAGCCTCCGGGAGGACTGGACCGTCCCGGACGAGGGCTTCCTGGCGATGGCGGAGTTGCTCGGCGCCACCCTGGGCGCGACGAAGGCCGACCCGCGGGCACTCCGCCGGCTCGGCGCCCGCTGGGGCCGCAAGGCCGTCGCGGCCGCCGCTACGGGCGACGCGCACGACGAGCTCGTCCGCGTCCTTGCCCGCCTCGGTTTCGACGCCCGGATCGACGGGAACCGGCTCATCCTGACCGGCTGCCCGTGCCCGCTGATCTCCCCCGAACGCCCCGCGCTCGTGTGCAAGCTCGTCGCCGCCGTCGTCGACGGGATCCTCGACGGCTCCGGCAGCGGCCTGCATGCGGTCCGCCACGAGCACGACCCGGTCGGCCGCTCATGCAGCGCCGTCCTGCAGCTGGAGGCCGCATGAACCCCGCCCTCCTCCACGCCGTCGAGAGCGAGGACCGCATCGACCTCGAGCGAGCGGAGGACGCCGCCCACGAGCTCCTGCTCGCCCTCGGCGAGGACCCGCAGCGCGACGGCCTGAGGGACACACCGCGCCGAATCGCGAAGGCGTACGCCGAGCTGCTCAGCCCCGAGCCCTTCAACCCCACCACGTTCCCGAACGACGAGGGCTACGACGAGCTCGTGATCGCCCGCGGGATCCAGTTCAGCTCCCTCTGCGAGCATCACCTTCTGCCCTTCCAAGGCGTCGCCCATGTCGGCTATCTCCCCGGCGACCGGATCATCGGCCTGTCGAAGCTCGGCCGCGTCGTCGACCTGTTCGCCCGGCGCCTTCAGGTGCAGGAGCGGCTGACGAGCGAGATCGCCGGCTGGATCGACGAGCACCTCGATCCGAAGGGCGTCGGCGTGGTGATCGAGGCCGAGCACATGTGCATGTCCCTGCGCGGCGTCCAGAAGCCTGGAACGCTCACCGCGACGTCCGCCCTTCGGGGCCTCGTCCGCGACGATCCTCGCACCCGACAGGAATTCCTCGCGCTGGCGGCGCGCCAAACCTGACCCAGGAGGCACAGATGCCGACCGACCAGACATTCGTGATCGTTGGCGCCAGCCTCGCCGGCGCCAAGGCCGCCGAGACCCTGCGCGACGAGGGCTTCGACGGCCACGTCGTCCTGCTCGGCGTCGAGGCCGAGCGCCCGTACGAGCGCCCGCCGCTGTCCAAGGAGTACCTGCGCGGCGAGACCAGCGACAAGCCCTACGTCCACGACGACGGCTACTACGAGGGCAACGACGTCGAGCTGCGCACCTCCACCGAGGTCGAGTTGATCGACCCCGATGCCTCCGAGGTCGTCCTCGCCGGCGGCGAGCGCATCGGCTACGACCGCCTGCTCCTCACCACAGGCTCCGAGCCGCGGCGCCTCAGCGTTCCCGGCTCCGACCTCGACGGAATCCTCTACCTCCGCACCGTCGCCGACTCCGACGCGATCGCCGAGCGGATCGAGGCCGGCGGCAAGCTGGTGACGATCGGCGCCGGCTGGATCGGCGCCGAGATTGCCGCCTCCGCCCGCACCAAGGGCTGCGAGGTGACCGTCCTCGAGATGGCCGCCCTTCCGCTGGAGCGCGTGCTGGGGCCGGAGCTCGGCGCCATTTACCGCGACATCCACACCGACCACGGCGTCGAGCTCCTCGCCGAGACCGCCCTCGAGTCCTTCGAGGGCTCAGGCAGCGTCGAGTCGGTCCGCACCGCCGACGGCCGCACGATCGACGCCGACTTCGTCGTCGTCGGCATTGGCGTCGCGCCGCGCACGAAGCTCGCCGAGGACGCCGGCCTCGATGTCGAGAACGGCGTCCTCACCACCGAGCGCCTCGAGACCAGCGCGCAGGGTGTCTACGCCGCCGGCGACATCGCCAACGCCACCCACCCCCTCCTCGGTCAGCGCATCCGCGTCGAGCACTGGGCGAACGCCCTCAACCAGGGCCCGGCGGCCGCCCGCAACATGCTCGGCAAGGACGCCCCCTACGACAAGATTCCGTACTTCTTCTCGGACCAGTACGACGTCGGCATGGAGTACGCCGGCTACGCGACGGACTGGGACGAGGTCGTATTCCGCGGCGACGTCGACGCCCGCGAGTTCGTCGCCTTCTGGCTCCGCGACGGCCGCGTCCTCGCTGGCATGAACGTGAACGTCTGGGATGTCACCGATGACATCCAGGAGCTGATCCGGTCCAAGGCGACGATCGACCCCAAGCTCCTCACCGACACCGACGTCCCGCTCGACGAGCTCGCCGCGAGCGTGACCCGGACCGACGGCTGACCCTCAGCCCCCGGCGGGACGAAGGAGGACACGCGCGGGAGCACCGTCGCTGCCCACCAGCTTGATCGGGAGGCAGATCAGCTCGTAGTCGCCCGGCTCGACCGCCGACAGGTCCAGGCCCTCGACGACCCACGCGCCGGCACCGAGCAGCGCCCGGTGGACATCCCCGCCCTCGTTCCCGGGTCCGCCCACGGACAGGTAGTCGACGCCGACCAGCGCAACCCCGATCTCACCGAGAAGCTCGGCTGCCTCGTACGAGACATAGACGAAGTCGGGGTCGAAGTCGCGCTCCCACCAGGCGCGCTCCGAATTCACGGTCCGGAACAGGATCCGCTCCCCGCTCTCGATATCCAGGTCCTCGAGGGGCCCACGGTCGATGGGCTCCTTGCCCTCGATGCCGATCACGCGCGCGCGGCCCATCCCGATCTCGAGCGGGAACGCCTCCATCCCGGGGTCGTCCTCGAAGAAGTGAAGCGGCGCGTCCATGTGCGTCCCCGTGTGCGCGCTCATGTCGATTCGGGTCAGGTTCGCCTCGTCGCCCTTGGCGATGCTCTGAACCCGTTCGAGCTTGACCTCGGGATCGCCCGGCCAGTGGACCATCCCCGCGTGAACCGGCACCGAGACATCGATCCACTCATCGGCCATCACGATCCTCCGATCAGTCCTCCGCGGGCAGCCTGACCCGGCCACCCTCCGCGCCCGGCTCGGTCGCCGGGCCCGCCGCGGTCGCAATGCCCAGCACCCGCATCGCCTTGAGGCCGAGGCTGAGCTTCTCCCGCCCCTCGCTCGAGCCGATGTCGTGTCCCGTCAGCTCCTTCACCCGCTCGAGGCGATACCGGACGGTGTGCCGGTGGGTGAACAGGCTCGCGGCAGTCTGCGCCACGTTCCCGTCGTTGTCCAAATAGGTCTCCACGGTCTTCACGAGCTCCGTCTCGTACTGCTCGTCGTAGGCAGCCAGCGGCGCGAGGGTCTCCTCGTAGAAGCTCTCCAGCTCTCCCGGGTCCTCGCTCATCGCCGGCAGGAGGAGCCGGTACGCGCCCGTGTCCTCGAACGCCAGCAGCGTTCGTCCCTCGGCCTCGGCGACGTTGGCCGCCAGCTCGGCCTCCTTGCCGGCGCGATAGAGGTCGACGGGATCCTCGGTCCAGCGGCTCCACGCCACCGTGATTCCGAACCCGGCCAGCGCCGCGCCCAGCTCCCGCTCGAGGGCCTGCGCCGCGCGCGCGAGCTGCTCGTCCTCGCCTGTCGGCACCAGCGCCACCACCTCCGCAGTCTCGCCCTCGCCGAGCGCGCCCACCGAACCGGACCCCACCGACCGAACGGCCCGCAGCGCCACCGTCAGCACGCGCCCGCGCCAATCGCCCGCCTGAGCCGTCATCGGCACAGCCCGCGCCACGATCACGCCGGCACCCCGCTCGACCGCGGCCCCGAGCTCGCCGGCCCGGGCCACGATGTCCCCGC
>DASQCL010000258.1:0-2041 GCA_035634715.1 Solirubrobacterales bacterium | reverse complement strand
CTGGCGCTCGATCGGCGGATTCACGAATATGCGACCGCCAGGACCAATGCCGGCCGACGGCTTCCCATCTGAAACCGTCGGCTCTCGGTCACGGCCCGGCGTAGATCACCCACCCCCGCACCCCCGTTGAGGGAACGAGGGGTGATTTCTTGTCGATGAGTGAGTTGCTTAGCGTCCGCGGTAGCCCATGGGTACCTTTCCCGAGCGTGAATCCTTACAGCTAGTTGCAAAAGACTACACGAAGTGATCCAAACTTGTATTTGCCTCCTCTGCGTTGGCTAGCGTTAGCATCGCCGTGACCGCCGCTCTGCACCCGCTCCGCCTGCCCGCTTTTCGGCGCCTCGCCGCCGTCCGGCTGGTCGATGAACTGGGCGACTGGCTGGGCGAGATCGCTCTCGCGGTGCTGGTCTTCGATCAGACCGGGAGTCCGCTTGCGACCGCCGCCCTCTTCCTGGCCCTCCTGTTCGTCCCAGCGATCGCCACTCCTCCACTCGTGGCGCGCCTCGAGGCCTACCCCTCCCGGATCTCCCTACCCGCGCTCAACCTCGTCCAAGGAGGCGCCTTCGCCGCCATCGCGATGCTCTCCTCCGATTTCTCCCTGCTATGGGTGGTTCCGCTCGCGACGCTCGCCGGTGCGCTCGCGATCTCGAACCGCGCTCTCACGCGCGCCGCCGCCGCGACCGTGGTCGGGCCACACGGACTGTTGCGAGAGGGGAACGCTCTGCTCAACATCAGCTTCACCGTGGGTGCGGCGGCCGGTCCCGCGATCGCCGGCTTGGTGGTCGCTGGGGTCGGGGCGCGGACGGCGTTGTTCGCGGACGCGGCCTCGTTCGCGGCGGTTGCGCTGCTCCTGGCAACCGCTACTGGGTTGCCCGAGGCGAGCCCGCGGGCGGCGCATTGGCGAGCGCGACTCCGAGAGGCGCTCGGCTACGTGCGCGAGCGGGTTCAGCTTCGGCGGCTCATCGGGGCGCAGTCGGCCGCCTGCGTCTTCTTCATGATCGTGATCCCGGTCGAGGTCGTGTTCGCCAAGCAGACTCTGGGAGCCGGGGACGCGGGCTACGGTGTGCTGCTGGCGAGCTGGGGGACGGGGATGGTCATCGGGGGGCTTGCGTTCGCCGCCCTGCGCCGCGCGCCGTTGCCGTTACTGCTGGTGCTCAGCACCCTCGCCGTCGGCTGCGCGTATCTCGCAACTGCGGCAGCCCCGACCCTCCTCGTTGCCTGTCTCGCCTCGGGGGTGGGTGGCTTGGGCAACGGCATCCAATGGGTGGGCGTGATGACCGCAGTCCAGCAGCTCACGAGCCCGGACTTCCAAGCCCGCATCATCTCCTTCCTCGAGTCACTGCAGACGGCGAGCTCGGGCCTCGGCTTCCTGATCGGGGGGGCGGTTGCCGCGATCGCCAATCCACGCGTCAGCTTCGCGGTCGCGGGAGGCGGGGTGCTCGCCGTGCTCGGCCTGGCCTACGCGGCGCTCGCTCGAGCGGGATGGTACCCCGGGGCGGCGACCTACTCCGGGCCGCAGCCGTCGAGTGCAGACGGCACGCTCACGGCTTCACATCCCCCCCCGGCTCATCCGCCGGGGCCGACTCACCCGAATTGAGTCCGAACGGCGCGTGAGCGCTGCCCGTTTGGCCGGACGTGCGCGATCAGCGGATGCGCGGCTCGAGCTTCCTCACGGCATCGAGGGCGAGATTGACCTCGTCGGGGGCGAAGTGATGGCGCAGCCGCCGCTCGATCTCTGCATCGGTGGAGCCGGCAACCGCCATCTGAACGGCCAGCAACTGCGCCTCGCCCGCGCCGCCGGGGCGCGAGGCGGGCTGGACGGAGCCTGGTTCGTCCATGGGCCCATCGCCCGCATCGGCCTCGATCTCGCCGGGGGCCTTGCCCGCGCCCGGCGGGCTCAGCGGCCCCAGTCCCAGCATGTCGCTTCCCTGGTCGATCGGGTCCATCGCCGGCGCCGGCCGGTGGCGACCGCGATCCATCATGCGAACCACCGTCGCCTGTAGCTGCGACGCAGCCTCGCCGAGATCCCGTGCGTCGCGAG
>DASQCL010000257.1:0-9267 GCA_035634715.1 Solirubrobacterales bacterium | reverse complement strand
TAGAAGGGGTTGCGCATCGCGATCACCGCGATGGCGCCACCGACCGCGCCGATGGCGCCGGCGAAGAACGCGACGTAGATCACCGGGCGACCGCCCTAGTCGGCGGCGCCAAGCGAGGCGAGCGCGCCCCCCCGTTCCGTGTAGAGGCGGTATTCGGTGAACTTCCCGTCGCGCAGCCGAAAGACGATGAAGAGGTCCTGGTTGATCTCGATCCCGCTGAGCTTCCCCTTCCCGGTCTGATGGGCGCGCACCAGGATCTCGCCCTCGGCCTCGGTGATATCGACCGGCTCCGAGCGGTACTCCTCCCAGTTCTCCATCCACTCCGCGAAGAACTGGCGAAGCCCATCCAGCCCGCGGAAGGTCGTGCCGGTGCGCTCGGGATCGCGGACGACGATGTCGGGGTCGCAGAGCTCGACCACGCCGTCGATGTCTCCGCGGCCGAACGCCTCGAAGGCGCGCTGGACGATCTCCCGGTCGGACCCCTCCACGTCGGCCGCAGTATGCCGATCACTCGCCCTCCCGTCGCAGCGGCGTGCGCTCGATCGGCTCCGCGAGCAGCATCTCCTTGGTGAAGACGAGGTCCTCGCGGTTGTAGTCGGCCAGCTCGTATTCGTGGCCCATCGTGATCGCGTCGAACGGGCAGGCCACCTCGCAGTAGCCGCAGAAGATGCAGCGGGCGAGGTTGATCTCGTAGATCTCGGCGTAGCGCTCGCCTGCGGAGACGCGGTCGTCGGGGTCGTTCTCGGCGGCGACGACGCGGATGCAGTCCGCCGGGCAGGCGGCGGCGCAGAGCGAGCATCCGACGCACTTCTCGAGGCCCGTGTCTTCGAACTTGTGGAGCTTGTGGCGGCCGCGGAACCGCGGGTAGACCGGCGTCTTCTCCTCCGGGTATTGGATCGTGACCGGCCCCTCGATGATCCGCGCGAAGGTGGTCTTCAGGCCGCGGAGCGTCTCGCCGAAGGCGCGGTAGGCGCCGCCCACGCCTCCGGGCTCGGGCCCCCGCTGGACCGCCACGACGCTCTCGTCGGGCAGATAGGGGAAGCGCTTCTCCGCGCCGTTCTCGCTCATGTGACCGTCACCAAGATCGCGGTGACCAGGACGTTCAGCGTCGCCAGCGGGAGCAGAACCTTCCAGCCGAGCGACATCAGCTGGTCGTAGCGGACCCGGGGCACGGTGGCGCGCACCCACATGAAGAGGAAGAGGAACACGAAGATCTTCACGATCACCCAGATCGGGTCGAGCCAGCCGGGCCCGGGGCCGTGCCAGCCGCCGAGGAAGAAGGTCACCGCGACCGCCGAGATCACGAACATCTCGATGTACTCCGCCAGGGCGTAGGAGCCGTAGCGCATCCCCCCGTACTCGGTCCCGTAGCCGGCGACCAGCTCGGCATCCGCCTCGGGCAGGTCGAACGGCGCCCGGTTGGTCTCCGCGAAGCCCGCCACCATGAAGACCAGGAAGCCGATGAACTGCGGGATGATGTACCAGACTTGGTTCTGGGCCTCGACGATTGAGACGAGGGAGAGCGACCCGGCCATCATGATCGCGCCGAGCAGCGCCAGCCCCATCGAGACCTCGTAGGAGATCAGCTGCGCGGCGGCGCGCATCGCCCCGAGGAAGCTGTACTTGGAGCCGGAGGCCCAGCCGCCCAGCAGCAGGCCGTAGAACGCGATCGAGCTGAAGGCGAAGAAGTAGAGGATGCCGATGGGAACGTCGATCCCGTAGAGGCCGAAGCCGTCCTGGACGTTCCCAAACGGGATGATCGCGAGCGTCGCCACTCCGGTGAAGACAACGATCGAGGGGGCGATGTAGTAGAGGAGCGGGATCGCCGCCCGCGGGCGGTAGTGCTCCTTGGTGATCAGCTTCACGGCGTCGGCGAGCGGCTGCAGCAAACCGAGTGGACCGACCCGGTTCGGTCCGTACCGCGCCTGAAAGCGGCCGAGGAGCTTTCGCTCCATCACCGTGAGCATCGGAACGATCGCGAAGATGACGGCGAAGATCACGATCGACTTGACGATCAGGATCCAGGTCGCCTCGACGAAGGTTGTATCGGCGATCGGCAGGCTCACTCGTCGTCTCCCGCCGGTGAGACCTCCACGTCCTCCCCGACCAGCGTGCCGGCCAAGTCGCCGAGGCCCTCGATCAGGAAGCCCGAGCCGGGCCGCACACGCTCGCGGATCACGACCCGCGCCCGGACGCTCGTCCCGTTGGAGCGGACGTCGACCTCATCGCCGCCGCCGATGCCCAAGCGCTCGGCGTCATGCGGTGCGAGCTCGATCGTCTGCTTCGGTGCCAGGAAGCGAAGGGCGGGGCTGCGGTCGGTGACCTCCGCGGCCCAGAGGTCACGGTACGCGCCGATGCGAAGCCCTCCGTTGGCCGGCGCGGGGGAGGCCGGCGAGCCGCCGCCCGCGAACTCCCTCGAGGCCTCTCCCGGAAACGCGCCGGCGGCGTCGCGGTCCTGCCAGCGGACGCCCAGGCCGCCGATCTCCTCCTCGGTGATCCCTCCGTAGAAGGGGACCTCCGAGGCGACTGCCTCCAGCGCCTCCTTGACCGAGTCGATGCCCGTCTCCTCGCCGAGCAGGGCGGAGAGCTCCACCAGCACCTCCCACGTCGGACGGGCGCGGCCAGGGTTCGGGACTCCGGGGCGGACGCGTTGGAGCCGGCCGTCCGGGTGGGTGACCGTGCCCTCCTTCTCGGCGTAGGACTCGGCCGGGAAGACGACATCGGCGTGCTTCGTCGAGGCGTCCTCGAACATCGAGATCGCCAGCACGAAGTCCGCCTTGGTCAGCGCCTCGGTCCAGGCCGGGCCGTCGGGGGCGTCGCGAACGGGGTCGGCGTTGACCAGGAACGCGGCGTCGAGCCCGCCCTCGGTCAGCGCATTGCAGGTGTCGGCGGCGCTGAGGCCCTCGGCCGTCTCCGAGAAGCCGGGGCCGGCCGTCGGCACGCATCCGATCTCCCTGAGCCCGCGCGTGTTCGCGCCGGAGGGGACCTCGAGCGTTTTCGCCTTGAGCGCCCGGGCCAGGTCGACTAGCGAGCCGTTCGGCTCTCCCGCCCAGACGATGATCGTCGAACCGGGCCGCAGGACGCCCGCGACGCGCTCGGCGTCGGCGCCGGTGTCGCCGGGGGCGCGCTCATAGCCGTCGGCGCCAGCCTCGCCGGCGAGGGCGGCCGTGAAGGCCGCGAAGGAGCCCGGCACGTAACGAGCCGTCTCCTCGGCGCCGCCGTCGAGGGCGGTGGGCCGGTCGGTGGCGATCGCCAGCCGGGTGCCATTGCGGCGCACGACCTTCCGGATGCGGAGGTCGACGATCGGCATCGAATGAAGGGGGTCGGTCCCGAGGACGAGGATCGACTCGGCACTGTCGAGGTCCGAGACGCTGGCGCCGCGTTCGGGCCGCGACAGCTCGACGTGAAGGGCCCGATCTGTCTCCTCTGTGAGGCTCGAGGTGACGTGCGGCGAGCCGAGCGCGCGGCGCATGATCCGCTGCGTCAGGTAGCCCTCCTCGTTGGACGAGGACCCGCCGACGATCGCGGCGGCCCGCTCGCCCGCCTGGCGCAGGCCCTCTGCCGCGGCCTCTAGCGCCTCGGTCCAGCCCACCGGCTCGAGGTTCCCGCCGCGGCGGACCATCGGTTCGGTGATCCGCTCGTCCGACTCGATCGCCTGGTATCCGAAGCGGCCCTTGTCGCAGAGCCACCCGTCGTCGACCTCGAAGTTGTCGCGGGCGAGGACGCGCTGGATCTTCTCGTCGCGGACGGTCAGCTTGATGTTGCACTGGCTTGGGCAGAGCGTGCAGACGGTGCCGGCGTCCTCGATGTCCCAGGGCCGGGCGCGGAAGCGGTAGGCATCGGAGGTCAGCGCTCCCACGGGGCAGAGCTCGATGATGTTCCCGTGGAACGGGGCGATGTAGGGGCGATCGTCGAAGGTGCCGACGAAGCTCGAGGACCCGCGCTCGAGCAGCTGCAGCTGCTCGTCCTCGGCGACCTCCTGGCTGAAGCGGACGCAGCGGTAGCAGAGGATGCAGCGCTCGCGGTCGATCTTGATCAGCGGCGAGAGCGGGATCGGCTTCTGGAAGTGCCGCTTGGCGTCGATCACCCGGCTCTTCCCGCGGCCCCAGCCCATCGAGATGTCCTGCAACGGGCACTCGCCGCCCTTGTCGCACACCGGGCAGTCGAGCGGGTGGTTGACGAGCAGGAACTCGACCACTGAGTTCTGCGCCTCCTTGACGCGGTCGGTCTGCGTGTAGACGACCATGCCGTCGCGCACCGGCGTCGAGCAGGCGGTCTGAAGCTTTGGGATCCCCTCGATCTCCACCAGGCACATGCGGCAGGCGCCGACCGGCTCGCCCAGCTTCGGCTCGTAACAGAAGACCGGGATCTCGACGTCGCCCTGCTTGGCCGCGTCGACGAGCATCTCGCCGGCGCTCGCCTGCACCTCGACGCCGTCGACAACGAGCGTGATCTGGTCGCCGCCGTTGCTCACAAAATCACCACCAACGACACCTGCATCTGGCGGCGCCAGGGCGAACACGCTCGAATGAGCTGTTGCGTACCACGCTCTGGCACCACCATCACCTGACTGCCTCCAGGGGCACCGGCTTCACGTCGGTCGGCGACTCGTCCAGCGGGCGCGGGGCCGCGTCACGGCCCGCCTCGATTGCCGCCTCGAACTCGTCGCGGAACTTGGCGACCATGCTTCCCACAGGCATCGCCATCGAGTCGCCGAGCACGCAGAGGCAGTGGCCGATGATGTTGTCCTGGACCGAGGAGATGACGTCGAGGTCCATCGGGGTCGCCTCGCCGGAGATCACCCGCTCGAGCATCTTCACCGTCCAGTTGGTGCCCTCGCGGCACGGTGTGCACTTGCCGCAGGACTCGTGGTGGTAGAAGCGCGCGGTCCGCAGCGCCAGGTGGGGGATCGAGACGGTGTCGTCGGCGACGATGATCGAGCCGGACCCGAGCATCGAGCCGGCCTCGGCCATCGCTTCGAAGCTGTAGGGGAGATCGAGCTCCTTCGCGGTCAGCACCGGGGCGGAGGAGCCGCCCGGGAACCAGGCCTTCACCTCGTGGCCCTCGAACGGGCCGCCGGCGAGGCCGAAGATGAGCTCACGCGACGGCATGCCCAGCTCGACCTCGTAGTTGCCGGGGCGCTGCACGCGGCCCGAGACCGACACGACCTTGGTCCCGGGTGACTGCTCGGTCCCGAAGCTCTTGAACCAGTCGGCGCCGTTCTTGACGATGTGGGGGACGTTGGACAGCGTCTCCACGTTGTTGATCAGCGTCGGCCCGCCGTAGAGACCCTGGATCGCGGGGAACGGCGGCTTGAGCCGCGGGTTGCCGCGCTTGCCCTCGAGCGCGTCGAGCAACGCGGTCTCCTCGCCGCAGATGTAAGCGCCGGCGCCCCGGTGGACGACGAGCTCCACCCGACGGCCGCTGTCGAGGATGTTCTCCCCGATGTAGCCCGCCCGGTAGGCCTCTTCGACGGCGCGCTCGAGCACGTCGGCCGTCTGCGCGTACTCGCCGCGGATGAAGATGAACGCCCAGCCAGCCCCCGCCGCCGCGGCCGCGATGATGATCCCCTCGATCAGCTGGTGGGGGTTCTTCGACATCAGCTCGCGGTCCTTGAACGCCCCCGGCTCCGACTCGTCCGCGTTGCAGCAGAGGAACTTCTCCATCTCGCCCCGCGGCAGGAACGACGCCTTCTTGCCCATCGAGAACCCGGCGCCGCCGCGCCCGCGGAGGCCAGAGTCCTCGAGCGTGGTCAGGAGCTCGTCGGGCTCGATGTCATTCAGCGCGCGCTCGAGTGCCCGGTATCCGCCGAGGCTCCGGTACGTCTCGATCGAGGCGAGCCCGGGCTCGTCGATGTGGCGGAAGAGCATGCGCGTCTGACTAGCCACCGGTCGCCTCCTCTGCTTCGCGTCCGGGGCCGACCGGGTTGGTTTCGCCCTTTTTCACGCGCGGATCCGGCTCGGGCTCGGGGCCGCCGGCCGTCTCGCGGCCGAACAGCGCCTTGTCGGGAATGGGATCGGCGCCGGCGCGGAGCTGGTCGATCACGGTCCGGGCGTCGTCCGGAGTGAGCGGGCCGTAGTAGCGCTCGTCGATGGAGGCCATCGGCGCGATGTCGCAGGCGCCCAGGCACTCGAAGGCCTTCAGGTAGACCTCGCCGTCCTCGGAGCTGGCGCCGATGTGGTCGACCTCGTCGGCGTTGACGCCGGCGGCCTCGCAGAACGCGTCGAGGACGTCCTCGGAACCGCGGAGCCAGCAGGCGAGGTTGTGGCACACGAGCACGTGGTGGCGCCCCACCGGGCCGGTGCGGAAGAGGTCGTAAAAGGTCGCGACCGACTCGAGGTACCCGGGCGTCACGCCCATGACGGCGGCCGCCTGGCGAATGCCGTCGGGCGTGCACCAACCGTAGTGCCGCTGGACGGCCCACAGGGCCGGAAGCGACGCCGAGCGGACCTCTGGGTACTTGGCCATCGCGGCTTCGATCCGCTCCTTGAGCTCATCCGGCACCTCGACCTCGTGGAGCTCCGGCACCGGCTCGGCGTCCTCGGGGCGCATTGACGAAACGAGCCGCTGCCGCTCCTCGGCCGACATGTCGTCCGTCGGCCTGATCTCGGGGACCCACCCGTCGCTCATCGGTCGATCCCCCCAAGAATCGGGTCGAGCATCGCCAGGTTCTGGATCAGGTCGGCGATGTAGCCGTCGAGACACTGGTCGCGCAGGCACTGGAGGTTCACGAACGAGGGATCGCGGATGTGGACCCGCGCGGGCTTCGCCGAGCCGTCCGCGACGACAAAGCACCCGAGCTCGCCGCGCGGAGATTCGACCGCGTAGTACGCCTCGCCCGGCGGCACCCGGAATCCCTCGGTCACGAGCTTGAAGTGGTGGATCAGCGCCTCCATCGAGGTCGAGAGCTCGTCCCGCGGCGGGAGGACGATCTTCCGGTCGTCGGCGATCCACGGCCCCTCGGGAAGGCCATCGATGGCCTGCTCGATGATGCGCACCGACTCGCGCATCTCCTGGACTCTGACCCGGTAGCGGTCGTAGCCGTCGCCGACCGTTCCCACCGGGATGTTGAAGTCGAAATCGCCGTAGCAATGGGTGGGCGCAGCCTTGCGGAGGTCCCACGGCTCGCCTGCGGCCCGGAGCAGCGGGCCGGTCACGCCCAGATCGAGCAGCCGCTCGCGAGACACCACGCCGACGTTCCTGGTGCGCTCGAGGAAGATCTCGTTGCGGTTGAGGATCGCCTCGTACTGGTCCAGGCGGGTGGGCATCTCGGCGCAGAACGCCTTCACGTTGCGGGCGAAGCCGACCGGGATGTCCTCGAACACCCCACCGACCTGGAAATAGCGCGTGTGCATCCGCTGTCCGGTGGACATCTCGAACAGGTCGAGGATGCGGTCCCGGTCGCGGAAGCAATAGAAGAACATCGACATCGCTCCCAGGTCGAGTGCCGACGTCCCCAGCCACACGAGGTGGGAATGGATGCGGTTGAGCTCCATGTGGAGCACCCGGAGGTAGCTCGCGCGCGGCGGGATCTCCAGCTCCAGCAGCTGCTCGACGCAGCCGACGAACGCCTCCATGTTGAAGAAGTAGGAGAGGTAGTCCATGCGCTCAACGAACGGGATCACCTTCCAGTAGGACTTGTCCTCGCAGTTCTTCTCGATGCCCGTGTGGACGTAGCCAACGATGGGCTTGAGGTCGCGCACGACCTCGCCCTCGAGGCTCACCAGCAGGCGCAGCACCCCGTGCGTCGCTGGGTGGTGCGGGCCCATGTTGATCGTGAGGAGCTCCTGCTGGGGCTCGAGGACGTCGCCGGCGGCAGTCCGCTCCAAGGGCGAGGTGCCGATGACTTCCTCGCCGGTCTCACCGAGGATGTCGCCGCCGTGTGCCGGCGCGGACCGGTGCGTCTCGGCGCTCACTCGTACCACCTCGGCATCTCGGGCTCGTTGCGGGTGAAGATCACGGGCTCGCCGCCGATCGGGAAGTCCCGGCGCTGCGGCCAGCCCACGTACTCCTCGGGCATCAGGATCCGCCGCATGTCCGGGTGACCGCGAAACAGGATCCCGAAGAAGTCGTAGACCTCGCGCTCGTGGAACTCGGCGCCGGCGAAGAGGGACACGCAGCTGTCGAGCTCCGGCAGCTCCTCACCACCCGGATCCGCAAGGGCGGCGCGGACCCGCAGGCGCTCGACCCGCGGCATGTTGAGCAGCTCGTACACGACGCCGAAGCGCGGCTCGGCGGGCAGGTAGTCGACGCCGTGCAGGCTGGAAAGAAACCGGTACTCCTGCCCCGGCGTGTCGCGCAGCCAACCGAGCACGTCCAGGATCCGCTCCGGGTTGACGATCAGGCAGCCCTGGCCGTGCTCGTGATAGGTGCCGAGGACCGATCCCTCGGCCGCCCCGTTCAACTCCTGCGCGATCAGCTCGAGCCCGGGCGCGTCGGGCATCAGGAGCGACTCCCGCGAGTGGCCACAGAGCGGGTCGCCTCATGATTCGCGGCCAGCTCGCGCGCGGCGGCGTAGGCCTCGATCTCCTCCCTCGTCGCGTCTCCGGTCGCCTCGCGGGCCCACTCCTCGGTCCCGTATGCGTTGTAGCGCTGGCGCCACCCCGGGTCGGGGCGGCCCAGGATCATCCGCTGCAGCTTGTTGATCCCGTACATGAGCGCCTCGGGGCGGGGCGGGCACCCGGGCACATGGACGTCGACCGGCATGAACTTGTCGGCGCCCTGAACGACCGCGTAGTTGGAGAACATGCCGCCGGACGACGAGCAGGCGCCCATCGAGATGACCCACTTGGGCTCGAGCATCTGGTCGTAGACCCGCCGGACGACCGGCGCCATCTTGATCGAGACGCGCCCCGACAGGATGATCAGGTCGGCCTGGCGCGGGGAGGCGCGCAGCGCCTCGAAGCCGAAGCGCGCGAGGTCGTAGCGCGAGCTGGTGACGCTCATCATCTCGATGGCGCAGCAGGCGAGGCCGAAGATCGCCGGCCACAGCGAGTTGGCCTGCGCCTTGTTCACCTGCGAGCCGACCCAGCCGGTCATCTTGTCGACGCTCGTCAGCAGGATCTGGGACTCGATGTCGTCCTTGACCTGCTTGACCGGGTTGCGGCGCAGGTTGGGGTCGAGCTGCAGCAGCTGCGTGTCGCCCATCTTGCCCTGGCGGTGCAGGTGGTACGCGGTCTGCAGGTTCTCGTCCGCGGCCGCGTCGTAGTGCTCGGAATCGCTCATCTTCGCCTTACTCCCACTCGAGGGCGCCACGGCCCCAGACGT
>DASQCL010000256.1:0-2538 GCA_035634715.1 Solirubrobacterales bacterium | reverse complement strand
CTCGAAGAGGCGGACGAGTAGCTCGGGGTCTTCCTCCTCGAGGTGCTCGAGGAACTCGTTCGTGAGCTCGTGGTAGGCCTTCGGGAACAGGGCCTCGGCCGGCTCGGTCAGGAAGTACGCGAACTTGGGTCGCCCCGGGCCGGCGTGAATCGTGCGGTAAGCGACGAGCCCGTCGGCCCGAAGGGCGCTGAGATGCTGGCGGACGCCGCTCGGCGTGATCCCGAGGGCTGCGGCGATCTCGCTGGCCCGGGCCTCCCCGCGCTTCTTGAGGGCGAGGACCACCTCCCGCGCCGGGACGCTGAGGCCTGCGAGGGAGGGCTCGGCCGCGCTCAACATGTTCACAAGCATAGAAGCATGGCCGGGTTTGGAAACTTAAACAAGACAATACTTGCTAGAGTAAGTCTGGCGTGTCAGCCATGGCCCCCCGCCGGGAACGGCCGGAAGGAGCTTGTGACCCATGCAGACCCCGGACCCGCACCCTGGCCTCCACCAGGCGCCTGATGCCGCGGCAGAGCCATCCGCCGGTCCTGAACGGCTGCCGGGGATCCGGCACCTCATAGCGGTGGCCAGCGGAAAGGGGGGCGTCGGCAAGTCCACGGTCAGCGTCAATCTTGCGCTCGCGCTGCAACAGTTCGGCGGCCAAATCGGGCTGGTCGACGCCGATGTCTTCGGACCGAGCATCCCAGTCATGCTAGGACTCCCCACCGGTCAACAGCCGGCGGCGACCCCGGACCAGAAGCTCATCCCCCCCGCCCCCCACCGCTTGAAAGTGATATCGATGGGCATGCTGAGGGGAGACGACAACCCCGCCATCCTGCGTGGACCGATGGTGGGCAAGTTCCTGAACGTGTTCATCGGCGGCGTGCAATGGGGCCAGTTGGACGCCCTGATCTTCGACCTCCCGCCGGGGACTGGTGACACCCAGTTGACGCTGTCTCAGAGCCTCCCGCTGTCCGGAGCGGTCGTCGTAACGACGCCGCAGGACGTGAGTCTCAAGATCGCCCGCCGCGGGCTCCGGATGTTCGAGACATTGCACGTCCCCATCCTCGGCATCATCGAGAACATGAGCACGTTCACCTGCCCGCACTGCGGGAAGGACACGGATGTCTTCCGCAGCGGCGGCGGCGAGCGGATGAGCGAGCAGCTCGGGGTTCCGTTCCTCGGCGCGATACCCCTCGACGCCGACATCGTCACCGGCGGGGACGAGGGGCGTCCGATGCTCCTCGATAAGCCGAACTCGGTTGCAGCCCAGGCCTACCAGGCGATCGCCACGGCACTCGCGGATCAACTCCAGGGTCTTCCGAGCATGGTACTGAGGCCATTCGCGTGGACGTGGGAGTCGGGCGAGGGAGAGCCAGCCTGGGCCGAGAGCGCCGTTCGGCCGTCGGGTTCTCGGACGACCTCGGTCGGCTTCCGCCAGCGAGATGCGCGGACGCTGTCCGCCCTCTGGCAGGATGGGCACCGTGACGACTTCGATGTCCGGGACCTTCGGCTGGATTGCCACTGTGCCGCCTGCATCGAGGAGGCCAGCGGGCGTGCGCTTCTGGATCCGAAGAGTGTGCCACCGGACATAACTCCACGCGTGATCTCGAGCGTCGGCAACTATGCCATCACCATCAGCTGGAGCGACGGCCACAGTACCGGCATCTACTCCTTCGAATACCTGCGGGCCATCGGTGAGCGCGACGCGGCTAAGGTCGTGGAACATGTCTGAATCTGATCTGCCCATCGATCCGACGATCACGATCCAGGCAGAGACTTCGCTCGTCGATCCTGACACGTGCAAGTTCACCGTGAGCCGGACGGTGCATCCCGGCGGCCCGTTTTTCTTCGACGACCGGAAACGCGCCCGTGGGTCGCCGCTCGTCGAGCGGTTGTTCGCGCTTCCTGGCGTTGCCTATGTGCTCATCGCCGGCAACGTGGTGACTGTGGGGAAGGAGCCAGGCGCCTCTTGGTCCGGGCTGAGAGCGGCGATCGGAACGGGTCTCCGGACGCAACTGCTCACGGGAGTACCGGCCATCCTCGAGGCTACTGCCAACGCAGGCACACGAGAGCGGACCGACGCCGAGAGCCGGGCAGTCGTTCAGCAACTCCTGGACCGGGAAGTCAACCGTTCCATCGCTGCCCACGGCGGGCAGATCTCGATCGTAGACGTCCGGGACGGGAACCTCTTCATCGCCATGAGCGGCGGGTGCCAGGGATGCTCGGCATCAAAGGTGACCCTGCGCCAGGGGTTCGAGGTGATGCTGCGCAGGGTCGCGCCGGAGATCGCGAATATCGTCGACACGACGGACCACGCAGCGGGGAATACGCCGTTCTACAGCCGCACAGGGTAGAGCCGGGATCCACCAAGACGGGCGCGCCAGTGGCTATGTCAACCCGACCTTGATCCCGACCTCCGCGGACCCTCACCCCAGTCCAGTAGGGTGGACTTGTGGGGTGCCAAAAGCTTGCCTGGCCTCTGAACTGCGGCGATGCGCCCGGATGAGCTGTAGTACATGATGATCTGCCGTGTCCTTTCGCCTGCTGTACCTGATC
>DASQCL010000255.1:0-11244 GCA_035634715.1 Solirubrobacterales bacterium | reverse complement strand
CCTCCATAAGCTGACCAACAAGCCGGTCAAGGTCAACATCCGGGAGATCAAGCGCCCGGAGCTCGACGCGAAGCTGGTCGCCCAGTCGATCGCCGAGCAGCTCCAGAACCGCGTCGCTTTCCGGCGCGCGATGAAGCGTGCGCTCACCTCGGCCATGCGCTCCGGCGCCAAGGGCGTGAAGGTGCAGGTCTCCGGCCGCTTGGGCGGTGCGGAGATGGCGCGCACCGAGGGCTACTCCGACGGCCGCGTCCCGCTCCATACGCTCCGCGCCGACATCGACTACGGCTTCGTCGAGGCCCGCACAACCACCGGCCGCATCGGGGTCAAGTGCTGGATCAACAAGGGCGAGGTCATGCCCGAGGGCTACCGCTCGGGGCAGGTCGACGACCAGGAGGAGGGCCTGGGCCCGCGCCGCCGCAAGCGCGATCGCCGCGACGGCGGGTCCGGAGACGGCCGCCAGCGCCAGGGCCGCCGCGGTGGCGGCTTCGCGCCCGCGCGCCCGAAGGGCGACGCCCCGGCTGAGAGGAAGGCTCCCGCGCCGGCCGCCCCGCCGCAGCCGGCCGCCGAGCAGCCGCCGGCCCCGGAGCAGACGCCGGCCGCCGAGCAGGCTCCCCCTGCCGAGGCGACGCCAGCGCCAGAGCAGGCTCCGGCGCCAGAGCAGGCTCCGGCGCCCGAGCAGCCTCCTGCCGCAGCGCAGGAGACCGCTCCCGCCGAGCAGGCACCGGCCGCCGAGGCCGCGCCCGCCGAGGAGGCCGCGAAGCCTGAGGAGGCCGCGAAGCCTGAGGAGGAGTCCGCCTGATGCTGATGCCGAAGCGCGTCAAGCACCGCAAGGTCCACAGGGGCCGCAGGCGCGGGAACACGAAGGGCGGAAGCACGGTGGCGTTCGGCGAGTACGGGCTGAAGGCGCTCGAGCGCGGCTGGATCACCAACCGCCAGATCGAGGCCGCCCGAGTCGCGATGACCCGCAAGATCAAGCGCGGCGGGAAGGTGTGGATCAACGTCTTCCCCGACAAGCCGTACACGAAGAAGCCGGCCGAGACCCGCATGGGCTCCGGGAAGGGCAACCCCGAGGGCTGGGTCGCGGTCGTCAAGCCGGGCCGCGTGATGTTCGAGCTGGCGGGCGTCCCCGAGGACCTCGCCAAGGACGCCATCCGCCTGGCCGGGCACAAGCTTCCGATCAAGACCAAGTTCGTGAAGCGCGAGGGGGTGGCGGAGTGAAGGGCTCCGCAGTCCACGCGCTCGACGACCATGATTTGGTCGAACGGCTCAAGCAGGCTCGCGAGGAGGCGTTCAGCCTTCGTTTCCGGCACGCGACCGGCGAGCTCGAGAACTCCGCCGCGCTCGGCGATGCGAAGCGCGACGTCGCGCGGCTGCTCACCGTGGCCCGCCAGCGAGGAATCGACCTGAACAAGGAACTGAGGCAGTGATGGCCGAGGAAGAGAAGCAAGAGACCGAAGAGACAACCGAAGAGGCCGCCGAGGAGCAGGCTCCCGAGGCCCAGGCCGCCGAGGAGGCTGCGCCAGACGCGACCGAGGAGGCCGCGCCGGAGCCCGAGGCTACGGCTGAGGCGCCCGCCGAGGAAGCGGAGCCCGAGGAGGTCCTCTCGCCCAAGGAACTGCGTAAGCGCGAGCGCTCGCGTGCGACCGGGCCTGCGCAGCCGCAGCGCACCGCCGAGGACCGCGCGAGCGAGCGCGCCGAGGCGCGGCGCGGTGCCGCCGTGCGCCGGCGGCGCTACCGGGCCGCGCGCCGCGGCAAGCGCGGCGAGCCCGGGGAGGGCACGCCCAAGGCCGACCGCGAGCCCGGCTCGAAGAAGGTGCGCCAGGGGACCGTCGTCTCGGCTGCCGCGGACAAGACGATCACGGTCGAGATCCCGGTCGTCCGCCGCCACCCGACCTACGAGAAGGTCGTGCGCCGGACCAGCAAGCTGCATGCCCATGACGAGGCGAACAGCGCCCAAGAGGGCGACGTGGTTCGCGTGATCGAGTCGCGGCCGCTGTCGCGCAGCAAGCGCTGGCGGCTGCTCGACGTGGTGGAGCGCTCGAGGTAACCGATGGTCCAGCAGGAGACAAAGCTGCGCGTCGCCGACAACTCGGGTGCGCGCGAGATCCTGGTCATCCGCGTCAAGGGCGGCCACCACCGCCGTTACGCGAGCGTGGGCGACGTGATCACTGCGACGGTCAAGCAGGCGACCCCCCACGGCGGCGTTCGCAAGGGCGAGGTCGTCCAGGCGGTCGTCGTCCGCACCAAGAAGCAGCTCGGACGGCCCGACGGGACCTACATCTCGTTCGACGAGAACGCGGCCGTGCTGATCGACCCTCAGCGCAACCCGCGTGGAACCCGCATCTTCGGACCGGTTGCCCGCGAGCTCCGCGACCGCAACTTCATGAAGATCGTCTCCCTCGCACCGGAGGTCCTCTAGCTATGAAGATCCGCAAGGACGACACGGTTCTCGTCACCGGCGGCAAGGATCGCGGGAAGACCGGCCGCATTCTGCGTACGGAGCCGCGCAAGCAGCGCGTCTACGTCGAGGGCCTCAACATCATCAAGCGGCACCAGCGCCCGCGGTCGATCAAGGACACGCAGAAGGGCGCGGAGGCCGGCGGCATCATCGAGAAGGAAGGGCCGATTCACGTCTCCAAGGTGATGCTGCTCGATCCCAGCGACAACAAGCCCACGCGCGTCGGCGTGCGGGTCAAGGACGGCAAGCGCGAGCGCTACGCGAAGCGCACCGGCACCGCCGTCGACATCTAGGCCAAAACATGGAAGCCACCGTCAAAGAAGCCCAACGCGCAGCGCCGCCGCCCCGGATGCGCGAGCTGTATGCGAGCGAGGTCGCGCCCCAGCTGACCTCCCGGTTCGGCTACACGAACCCGATGCAGGTCCCGCGCCTCCAGAAGGTGACCCTGAACATGGGCATCGGCGAAGCGAAGACGACGACCGCCGTCCTCGAGGCCGCCACCGAGCAGCTCGCCGTGATCGCGGGCCAGCGGCCGAACGTGCGCAAGGCCCGCAAGTCGATCGCGAACTTCAAGATCCGCGAGGGAATGCCGGTTGGCGTCTCGGTGACGCTTCGCGGCGCCCGCATGTGGGAGTTCGTGGACCGGCTCGTGTCAATCGCGATCCCGCGAATCCGCGACTTCCGCGGGCTCAGCCCGCGCTCGTTCGACGGCCGCGGCAACTACTCGCTCGGCGTTCGCGAGCAGCTGATCTTCCCCGAGATCGACTACGACTCGATCGACCAGGTGCGCGGCCTCGACGTGACCGTCACGACGAGCGCGCCGACCGACGAGGAGGCGTTCGAGCTCCTGCTCGGGCTCGGCTTCCCCTTCGCAGAGGAGGGGCGGCCCGGCCAGGCCGAGAGCGAGGACGCGGAAGAGGAGCGCCGGCGCGACGAGGCCCGGCAGCGCGCCGAGGCCGAGCAGGCGGCCCTCGAGCAGCTCAAGGAGGAGAACCCTGAGGCATACGCGAAGCCGGAGCGCCCTGAGGAAGGCGAGGAAGGCGAGGAGGGAGAGGCACCCGCCGAAGGCGGCGAGGCGCCCCCCGCCGAGGAGGAATCAAGCGAATAACCCATGGCAAAGACTTCACAGAGAGTTCGACAGCAACGAAAGCCGAAGTACAAGACCCGGGCCTACAATCGATGCCGGCGTTGCGGGAGGCCGCGCGCCTACTTCCGCAAGTTCGGCCTCTGCAGGCTCTGCCTGCGGGAGCTCGCCCACAAGGGCTACATCCCCGGCATGACCAAGTCCAGCTGGTAACGGAGCCGGCCTGCCGATGACCCTGATGCTCACCGACCCCATATCCGACTACCTCACGCGCGTGCGCAACGCGATCACGGCGCAGCACGCCGAGGTCGAGATCCCGTCCTCGCGCCTCAAGCGCGAGATGTCGCGGATCCTCTCCGAGCAGGGCTACATCGACGGCTTCGCGGTCGAGCCCACCCCGGTCGGAGACGTGATCAAGATCCAGCTCAAGTACACGAAGGGACGGCGCCCGGTCGTGACCGGCCTGCGCCGCATCTCGCGGCCCGGCCGGCGGCGCTACGTTGCCCACGGGGAGATCCCGCGGGTGCTGGGCGGCATGGGCACGGCGATCCTGTCGACGTCGGCGGGCGTGATGACCGGCCACGAGGCGAAGCAGAAGGGCGTCGGCGGCGAAGTCGTCGCCTATGTGTGGTGAGTGATGTTGGCGCGGTGCCGGACAAGAACGATGACGGAGATCGCGGGCTGCCCTCCCGGCGCCGCGACTGGCATGTGCGGTTGGTGATCTGAGTGAGCCGGATTGGAAGAAAGCCCGTCACTGTCCCCGACGGCGTCACCGTCGACATCAAGCCCGGCCTGGTCTCGGTCAAGGGGCCCAAGGGCGAGTTGAGCCAGGCCCTGAGCCCGGACATGAAGGTGACGCAATCCGACGGCACGCTGACCGTCGACCGCCCGACCGATCGTGGCGAGCACCGCGCCCTCCACGGGCTCACGCGCAGCCTGATCGCCAACATGGTCACGGGGGTCACCGACGGCTACGAGAAGCGGCTCGAGATTCAGGGCGTCGGCTATCGCGCCCGGCTCCAGGGCAAGGCGCTGGAGCTCAGCGTCGGCTACTCGCATCCGGTCTCGGTGAGCGCTCCCGATGGAATCGACTTCGAGGTCCCAGTGCCCACGCAGGTCGTGGTCAGGGGGATCGACAAGCAGCTCGTGGGCGAGATCGCCGCGCGCATCCGCCGCACCCGGCCACCGGAGCCCTACAAGGGCAAGGGCGTCAGGTACGCGGGCGAGCACGTTCGCCGGAAGGTCGGCAAGCGCGCATGACGGTCCAGACCAAGCCACAGCGCCGCATGCGCAGGCGCCGCCGGGTGCGGGCGAAGATCCGCGGCTCGGCCGAGCGGCCGCGCCTGTCGGTCTTTCGCTCGAATCGCGGGATGTCAGCGCAGCTCATCGACGATGACGCCGCGAGGACCGTCGCATCCGTCTCGTGGACGGAGCCGGAGCTTCGGAAGCTTGGCCCGCTCGAGCAGGCCAAGCGCGCCGGCGAGCTCCTCGCCGGGCGTGCGAAGGAGGCCGGGGTGGAGACGTGCCTGTTCGACCGAGGCGGCTACCAATACCACGGCCGCGTGAAGGCGCTCGCCGAGGGTGCCCGCGAAGGTGGCTTGGCGTTTTGAGGGCGGCGACTTTGTCGACGCAGCAGCATGTGTCGTTAGGCGGCGAAGCCGCCGCAAGAGATTTCTAACTCGCTACGGTGACCTGAGCCTTGAAAGTGAATCCAGACATCGAGACGGTCAGTCCCCAGGGACTCGACCTGCAGGAGCGGGTCATCGAGATCAACCGCGTCGCCAAGGTGGTCAAGGGCGGGCGCCGCTTCTCGTTCACGGCCCTGGTGGCGGTGGGCGACGAGAACTCCGTGGTCGGGATCGGCTACGGGAAGGCGCGCGAGGTGCCGCTGGCGATCCAGAAGGCGGTCGAGAACGCCCGCAAGAGCCTGATCCGGGTGCCGATGTACGGCCAGACGATCCCGCACCGGATCATCGGCCGCTTCGGCGCTGGCCACGTGGTGCTGCGCCCGGCCAGCCCCGGTACCGGGGTCATCGCGGGCGGCGGCGTTCGCGCCGTGCTCGAGCTTGCCGGCATCCGCGACGTGCTCACCAAGAGCATCGGCACGCAGAACCCGATCAACCTCGTGAAGGCGACGATGGAGGGTCTCACCAGCCTCCGCCGCCCCGAGCAGGTGGCGAAGCTGCGCGGACTGAGCGTCAACGAGGTGCTCGGTATCCAGAAGCAGCCGAAGCCCACTGCGACCGTGGGCGCAAACGGCGCGGCCGACCCGGTTGCGGTGGTTGCCGAGTCGCCGCCCGGCGAGCCTGAAAAGCCGGCGGAGGAGGCCCCCAAGGAGGGCTCCAACGGTGGCTGATCTCGTCATCAAGCAGGTGCGCTCCGTCAACGGCACCAGCCCGGCGCAGCGCGAGACACTTCGCTCTCTCAGCCTTGGACGCATCGGTCGCTCGGTTGAGCGCCCGGACAGCCCCGAGCTGCGGGGGATGCTCAACGTCGTGAGCCACCTCGTCGAGGTGGAGGACGGGAAGGGCTCCTGATGCCGCGGCTCGCTCCCGACGAGGTCGGGCTTCACTCGGTGCGGCCGAAGGCCGGGTCTCGCCATGCCCGCAAGCGCGTCGGTCGCGGCGCGGGCTCCGGGCTGGGCAAGACCTCCGGTCGCGGCCACAAGGGCGCCGGCTCCCGGTCGGGCAACAAGCGCAAGCCGGGCTATGAGGGCGGGCAGAACCCGATCCACATGCGCACCCGCAAGCTGCGCGGCCCGCATCGCAAGATGTCGATGCCGTTCGAGAAGTTCCGCACCCACACGCAGCCGGTCAACCTCGCCGACCTCGAGGAGCGCTTCGACGCGGGCGCCGAGGTGACCCCCGACACTCTTCGCGAGGCCGGCCTCGCCAAGCGCCGCCACCCGGTCAAGGTGCTCGCCCGCGGGGAACTGAGCAAAAAGCTCACGGTCCGCGCCCACGCATTCAGCGGCGCCGCGAGGGAGAAGATCGAGAAGGCCGGCGGCACGGTCGAGGTGCTCTCAACCGAGCCCGCCGCAGCCAAGGCCCCCGAGCCCGCCGGCGACGCAGCCGAGCCGGAGCAGCCGGCCGAGTAACTTCTTCTCTCGTGCTCCAGACGCTCGCCAACTCCTTCCGAGTTCCCGAGATCCGGATGAAGCTCGCCTTCACGGCGGCGATGCTGCTTCTGTACCGGCTCGGCGCCTACATCCCCGCGCCGGGTATCGACACCGCGGCGGTCAAGGACCTCGAGTCGAACTTCTCGGGCAACGGGATCCTGCCGTTCCTCAACCTTTTCAGCGGGGGAAGCCTGTCCCGATTGTCGCTGTTCGCGCTCGGGATCATGCCCTACATCACCGCCTCGATCATCCTGCAGCTGATGACGGTGGTGGTGCCGTCGCTGGAGCGGCTGTCGAAGGAGGGCGAGGTCGGCCAGCAGAAGATCACGCAGTACACGCGCTACCTGACCGTCGGGCTGGCGTTCGCCCAGTCGCTGGGCTACGTCTACCTCTTCCAGTCGTTCTCGGCCGGCGGCACGAGCGTCGTCGGGACCCTGACGTTCCCGAAGCTGATGATGATCGTGATCGCGCTCACCGCGGGCTGCACGCTGCTGATGTGGCTCGGCGAGCTGATCACCCAGCGGGGGATTGGCAACGGGATCTCGCTGATGATCTTCGCCTCGATCGCCTCCCGAATCCCGGCGGGCATCCAGGCATGGTGGACGAACCCGGACCAGGTCTTCGTGGTGATGATGCCCTTCATCGCGCTGGCCGTGATCGTCGGGATCGTCTACGTCCAGGAGGGCCAGCGCCTGATCCCGGTCCAGTACGCGAAGCGCGTCGTGGGCCGGCGGATGACCACCGGCGGCCAGACCTACCTGCCGCTGCGCGTCAACATGGCGGGCGTCATCCCGGTCATCTTCGCCGCCTCGATCATGGCCTTCCCGCCCACCATCGGCCAGCTTCTCAACACCCCGGCCGCCCTCGACTTCGCCGCCTTCTTCAGCCCCAACAGCTGGGCCTACGTCGTCGGCGAGGTGTTCTTCATCATCATCTTCACCTACTTCTACACAGCGGTCACGTTCAACCCGGTCGACCAGGCCGAGAACCTCAAGAAGTACGGGGGCTTCATCCCAGGGGTGAGACCGGGACGACCTACCGCCGAATACCTGGACAGGATCCTGTCCAGGCTCACCTTCCCGGGAGCCCTGTATCTGGGCGCCGTCGCCGCATTGCCGACGATCCTCATCAACCAGACCTCGGCGAACTTCTTCTTCGGCGGGACATCGATCCTGATCGTCATCGGCGTGGCCCTCGACACGGTGAAACAGCTCGAGGCGCAGCTGATGATGCGCAACTACGAGGGCTTCCTGAAGTAACCCGAGGGAGCGGCGCGTGCCCGAGGTGCGCCCGCGGGCTTCCCATCCGCGTGGCGACCGCCTTGGGCGTGGTCGTGACGCCGCCGGCTACGGGCACGTAGGGCAGCAAACGCCCACCGCGGCGCGAACGTTTCGTTCCACTCAGCGCGCCCCGAGCGCGCATTTCCCGGTCACCCTCAGGGGGTGATCGACTTTGTGCCCGCTATGCGGGCAGAAGCTCGAGTATCCCCTTCCCGGGCGGCATCGGGAGCGACCCGATGAGCGTGATCGACTCACTCGTCCACCGGCTTGCCCGTAGGCAGCACGGGGCCGTGTCGCATTGGCAAATCATCGCTCTCGGTGTGAGCGCTTCCGCCATTGATCGGCGGGTCGCCGATGGACGCCTTCGCCGCATCCATCGCGGCGTCTATGCGGTGGGGGAGCTCGATCGCAGGGGTCGCTGGATGGCTGCCGTACTCGCCTGCGGCGAGGGCGCTCTACTAAGCCATCGCGATGCCGCCATGCTCTGGAATCTTCGGGAGACCAACCGGAGGGCGATTGACGCGACCGCCCCCGGTGCCCGTCGCCGGAGCCGGCCCCGGATCACGGTTCACGGTGCCGCGCTCCACCCCGACGACCGCGCCGAGGTCGACGGAATCCCGGTCACCTCGGTGTCCCGAACGCTCCTGGACCTCGCCGAGGTCGTTCCCCCTACCCAGCTGCGACGCGCCTACGAGGCCGCGGAACGGCATCGGCACCTCGACGTGGACGCACTCAACGACGTCATCGCCCGCTCGAACGGCCGCCGTGGGCTGGCCGCCCTACTAGCGCTGCTCGAATACGACCCTGCGCCGGCCAGGGATTCGAAGTCAGACCTGGAGTCAGCCCTTCTCGATCTGGTTCGGGAGGTCGGGCTGCCGCTTCCGCAGCTGAACGTGCTCGTGGACGGCTATCTCGTCGACGCGCACTGGCCTGCGGCGCGGCTTGTCGTCGAGCTCCAGAGCTACGAGCATCACGCTCACCGCCAGGCGTTCGACCGCGACTACGCGAAGCTCGGTCGCCTGACCCTGGCCGGCTATCAGGTGCTGCCGCTCACCTACCGCCAGCTGAAGCAGGAGAGGGACTGGGTGGTCGCCTCGCTGCGGGCTTTGCTGCGTGCCGCCCGAAGTGCCGTTCCGGCCCCGACTCTCTAGGCTCTCCCGCCTATGCCTGAGCTCAATCTCGTGCTGTTGGGCCCGCCCGGCTCCGGAAAGGGGACTCAGGGCGAGCGGCTCCAGGAGGACTTTCGCCTGCCCTACTGGGCGACGGGGGACATCCTTCGCGCCGCCGTGCGCAACGGGACCGAGCTCGGAGCCGCGGCCAAGGAGTACATGGACCGCGGCGACCTGGTGCCCGACGAGGTCATGGTCGGACTGATCGCCGAGCGCGTCTCCAGCGAGGAGGCGTCGGACGGGTTCATCCTCGACGGTTTCCCCCGCACGATCGGCCAGGGCGAGGCGCTCGACGCGAGGCTCACCGAGCTCGACCGGCTGCTCACCGCCGTGATCCTGATCGAGGTCCCCGACGAGGAGGTCGTCAGGCGCCTCAGCGGACGGCGCGTGTGCGTCAAGGAGGGCCACATCTTCCATATGGAGTTCGATCCGCCCAAGAACGAGGGCGTCTGCGACATCGACGGCTCGCGGCTCGAGATCCGCGACGACGACAAGCCCGACGTGATCCGGCGCCGGCTGGGCACCTACCACGAGAAGACGGAGCCGCTCGTCGGCTACTACGAGGAGCGCTCGGTCCTGCGGAGGGTCGACGGGCTGCCCGCCCCGGATGAGGTCAGCGACCGAATCAGGGCGATGCTGGCCACGCTGCGCATGGAGGAAGAGCTCTAGGCCTCTAACCTCGAATCGGTGATCATCCGCAAGACCCCAGAGCAGATCGACGCGATGGCGAAAGCCGGCGCGATCCAGGCCCGGTGCGTGCGTATGCTGCGCTCCAAGTGCCGTCCGGGTGTAACGACCGCCGAGCTGGACGAGGCCGCGGAGCGCTTCATCCGGGCGCAGGGCGCCGAGGCGTCGTTCAAGGGCTATCGCGGCTTCCCGGGGTCGATCTGCGCGTCGCCGAACTCGATGGTCGTGCACGGCATTCCGGGCCCGTACGAGCTCAAGCGCGGTGACGTCATCTCACTCGACGTCGGCGTCACCAAGGACGGCTGGGTGGCGGACGCCGCGACGACCGTGTCGGTGGGCCCGGTCCAGCCGGATGCGCGCAGGCTGCTCGAGGTGACCCAGGGGGCGCTCTTCGCGGGCGCCGACCGCGTCCGGCCCGGCAACCACCTGGGTGACGTCTCGGCGGCGATCCAGCAGCACGTCGAGTCCGAGGGCTTTTCGATCATCCGGTCGCTCGTCGGGCACGGCATCGGCCGCGACATGCACGAGGACCCGCAGATCCCCAACTACGGGGAGCCGGGCCGCGGGCCCCGCCTCGAGCCGGGCATGGTCCTCGCGATCGAGCCGATGGTCAATGCCGGCGGGCCCAATGTGCGCGTGGGCGATGACAACTGGGCCGTTTACTCGGCCGACGGATCGCTTGCGGCCCACTTCGAGTTCACGGTGGCCATCACCGAGGACGGCCCGCGCATCCTCACCCCCTGGCACGAGGAGTAGGCCGGCGCGATGAAGCCCCTCGCGGTCCACGGCGGGGTGGCGGCGACGATCTGGTTCGTCTGCGCGGCCGCGTGGGCCCTGTTCGAGCTCGGGCTCGCGATTCGCGTCAGGGGAGCGAGCGGCAGGGACCGCAGCTTCGTGCCACTCACGCTCGCGGTAGTCGGCGGGATGGCGTTGGGGCAGTTCGTGGCGAGGCGGGCAGGGCTGGCGCTCCCGGGCCCGGGTTGGTGGCCCGTGGCCCTCGGAGTGGTCGTGTTCGTCCTCGGGCTCGCCCTCCGGGCCTGGGCCGTGCGCGAGCTGGGCCGTTTCTTCAAGTTCACGGTCGTGGTGCAGAGCGATCACCGCGTCGTCGACACCGGGCCGTACCGGCTGATCAGGCATCCGAGCTACACCGGGCTGCTCATGGTCGAGCTTGGACTGGGCATCATGCTCGGCACCTGGCTGTCGATTCCGGCCTGCCTCCTGCCGCCGCTCGCGGCGTTCGCCATCCGCCTCCTCACCGAGGAGCGGGTGCTGGCGCGGGAGCTCGGCGAGCCCTACCGCGCGTACATGGCGCGGACGAAGCGCCTCGTCCCCGGCGTCTGGTGAGCCGAGGGGCTCAGCGGGTACGGTGGTCGCCTGCGCGCTCGTCGCGATCGCCTGGGTGCGCAAGCGCTTCCTGAGCGTGCCGTTGACTCACTCCCTGGTCCAGG
>DASQCL010000254.1:0-9619 GCA_035634715.1 Solirubrobacterales bacterium | reverse complement strand
GGCGCCCTACGCACCCCCTGTGCAGCGCCGGGAGGGTACCCAGCCAGCGACCGGCTCATCCCCCTGTGGTCGCGAGCGACGTATCCTAGCCACCAAGCTGGAGGCTGGAGGCCTCGATGGCTGGCGGGTGTACTGGGATTGAGACTACACATCCTGATCGACTCAATCGAGCCGGGTGGAGCGCAGAACCTGCTCCCAGGATTCGCAGCTGCCGCTGTTCGCGAGGGGATTCAGGTCAGGGTGAGCTACCTGCGTGACTACGGCGGTCCCGTGGCTGCGTTCGAGGAGACAGGGATCGAGCCCTTCTGCATCGGCACTTCGAGCCTGCTGGGCCGGACCGACCGGGCTCTCGTCCGCGCGCACCTGGCCCAATCGGAGCCGGACGTGCTGCACACGCACCTCGGTTACTCGGACGTCCTCGGCGGATTCGCCGCGCGCTCGCTCGGCTTCCCTACCGTTTCCACGCTCCACGCGATCACGTGGTCGACCGGCTCCGCTCGAGACCGCGTCAAGGAGCGCCTCCAAGCAGCGGTGCGGCGGCGCTCCGCCTTCCCCGTGGTCGCGGTCTGCGAAGCGGCGCGCCAGGCGTACCTGTCGCACAGGTGGGACGCCCCGGACAGGGTGCTGACGGTGCACAACGGGATCCGCGATCAGCATGCGCCGGGGAGGGGCAAGCGAGTGCGGGAGGAGCTGGGCCTTTCGCCAACTGACATCGTGGTGACGATGGTGAGCGTTCTGCGGCGGGACAAGGCTGGGCTCTTCCCGCCACCGTCAGTCCTCACCGTCGCGGGACACGAAATCGCGGCCGCGGCCGTCGGTGATCTCGCTACCGAGTTCCCCGGCATTCGCCTGCTGGTGGTGGGCGACGGGCCTGATCGTCCGGCGGTGGAGCGGGCAATGTCGCCCCTCGGGGACCAGGCCCTGATGATTGGCCACCGGGGGGATATCCCGGACGTGCTCGACGCGACCGATGTGCTGATCCATCCCGCTTACGCGGATGCGTTCCCCACGGTACTTCTCGAGGCGATGTCGTCCAGCGTGCCCGTCGTGGCGACTGCGGTCGGCGGGATTCCGGAGATCGTCGGCGACGGCGAGGCCGGGGTCCTCTTCGGCGCACCGCCCCGCGCGGATGAGCTCGTGACCGCGGTGCGTCCATTGCTCGCTGATTCAGGAGTACGTGCTCGGCTAGGTGAAGCCGGGAGACGTCGCTATGAGGCGGCATTTACTGCGGATCGCTGGGTTCAGCGAATGCTCCCGGTCTACGAGGCCGCGCATGCCCGATCACTACGATCCGGAAATCGTCCCCAAGGCTGATCTGAGATGAGCGCTCCCGAGGACCCGGCATCCCTCCCGGGCAGCCCGTTGATCGCGTACATCCGCGCGCTGCGAGCGCATCCCGTGGTGATCATCGCGGTGATCGTCGTCGCGGTGGGCGCGGCGGCGGCGTTCACGCGGACGCGCACCTACGACGCTACGACTGAGATCCTCGTGACCCCGATATCGCCCCAGGATCGATCATTCGTCAGCCTTCCGCTTCCCAGGGCTGTCGGGACCGCGCCGACGATCGTCCAGACGGAGGCCAGCATCGTCGACTCGCCCGAGGCGGCGGCCCTCACGGCCAAGCGCCTCTCCGACACGACGCCAAACGCAGTCCGCAACAGCGTCGCGGTCACCGCGTCCGCAACGAGCAACATCGTGAACGTCACCGCCGGCGCGAGCGACCCCGATCGGGCGGCCGCGATCGCAAACACCTATGCGCGAGCAGCGCTGGCCGTCCGAAAGCGCACGCTTCGGCCGTTGGTGGGCCAGGCAATTCAATCCGCCCAAAAGTCGCTCGCCAACGTTCCCGATCCGAACAGTGAGACGGCCCAGGTCCTGCGACAGCGACTCGTCGACCTGCGCTCGCTACGCGGCGGCGTGGACCCCACCCTCTCGCTGAATCATCCCGCCGTCCCGCCATCGGCTCCGGCCGGTCTCCCGCGGTCTGTCATCCTGCTGATCGCTCTGCTCGCCGGGACGGCGATCGGGCTGGTGGCATCGCTGCTCCTGGAGCTCCTGGTGCCACGCCGCATAAAGGACGAGCTCGACGTTCTGCAGCTCTACGGACTGCCGGTTCTAGCTCGGGTGCCATTCCTGAAGGAGCGGGAGTGGGATCCAGAGCGACCGCTCGATCAGGAACCGCCACCCGCCGTTGAGGATGCGTTCAGGGCACTGCGGACCCAAATGGAGCTACGGGACTCCCGAAGCGCAGCGCAGGCTGAGGAGGCATCCTCCCGAAACGGGCGCGTGGTGGCGGTCACCGGTACATCCCGAGGGGCGGGTGCCACCTCGACGGCTATCGGCCTCGCCATGGCGCTGACCCGAAGAGCGCAGAGTGTCCTGCTGATCGACCTGGATCTCCGAGCACCCTCGCTTGCCCCTCGGCTCGGGATCGAGCCGAGGGGGGACCTCGCGTCGCTGCTCGCCGAGGAGACCTCACTCGCCGATGTCGTCGCGCTCGTACGCGATGTTCCGCGCCTGGCGATGGTCGCGGCGCCCCCAGCAGCTGATCCGTCGATTGCGGAGCGGGTCTCAGCGCGCGTGCCTGAACTGCTGTCGAGCTCCCGGTTCGTAGCCGACTGGGTGATCGTCGACGTCGCGCCGGTGACCGAGCTCAGCGATCTGCTGATGATCGGATACGCGAGCGACGATCTCCTCCTGGTGTCGAGGCTCGGGTTCACTCACGAGACGGCATTGACCGCGTCGCGCGACTTTCTCGAGTCCCTGAACCTCACGCCGTCCGGACATGTCCTCCTCGGCGCTGGCCCCAGCGACCTCCTGGGCGCCCGGGTGACCCGAGCCCTCAGGCCAGCCGCCGCACAGCGCGCGGGGTCGGCCCGAGCCTAGAGTCGCAGCGACCGCCGGACCTTGTCCTCGTCCAAGCCAGCGGTCGCGGCTTTGGGCTGCTGGTAGTAATAGTCTCGGTTTTGACGCGGCGCGCCGACCACCACGAAGCCCGTCGGGCGCACATCGTTCGTCGCCAGGAGCTCGGCGAGTTCCTTGATCGCGCTGAGCCGAGTCTTGCCCATTCGCACGAGGATGAGCACGTCTTCGACCTCTCGGGCGAAAGGCAAACCCTCGACGACCTCGTTGAGCGGCGGAGCGTCCACGATGACGAAGTCGTAGTGGCGCTTCGCCTCCTCAACCAGCCGCTCGACCGCGGGGATCGAGAAGACCTCCTCGGCCCCGGGGAGGACGTGATCCGCGAGGAGAAGATGAAGGCCCTCGACGTCCGGGCTGTCGATCGCCGCCTCCGTGAGCTCGGTGGCGCCCAGCATTACGCTGATGACGCCCCGTTCGGCGCTCAGGTGAAGCGCCGATCCGATCGCCGGGCGGTGAAGGTCCGCCTCGATCAGCAGCACCTGCGCCCCGGCGCGCGCAAGGGCGGTGGCGAGACTGATCGCGCTGGTCGTCTTCCCTTCAGCGGCGGCGGCGCCCGTGACCAAGAAAGAACGCGTCACCTCGCCGTTGCGGCGCGGGACGGTCAGGGTCGAGCGCAAAGTCCGAAACTGGTGGATCGAGTCGGCCGAGAGCTCCTCCCAACTGAGCGGACGGTGGTCGTTCGCGCGCTCTTTTGGGATTCGGGCCAGGATGGGAAGCCGGTAGCGGGCCCGCAGCTGCTCCTCTCGTCGCAGACGAGGATCGAAGTTGTGGATCGCGTAGGCGATCCCGATGCCGAGCACGAGGCCTGCCAAGAGCGCCAAGCCGATCGTGAGGACAGGACGCGGCCAGGAGGGCGAGGTAGGTGGCTGCGCCTGATTCTCGACCTTGATCGTCGGGTCCCCGCTCACCTTCAGGCTCTCGAGCTGCGCAACCTCCGCCCCGAGGGACTGCGCCGAGATGCTCGTCGGCGAAGAATTCGCCTCGCGAGAACGGAGCGACGGCAGCACCGCCTCGATTCGTTGGCGCAGGGCCGCATTACGCTCCGCGATCCCTGCGGCGGCGTACGCGTTGGCAAGATCCGCGGCATTCTCGGGCGTCGGTTGGCTCGCGGTCACCGCGATAACGTTGCTCGATCCGATCGGGCTCACCTGAACGTCGTCCTGGATCTGGGTGACCGAGTCGCTGCTGCTGAGCTTCTTCTGCGTCCGGGCGGCCACGGCATCGTTGTCGATGAGCTGGGCGGCGGTCTCGACGGCTACGGTCGGATCTTGGGTCTCGGTCACCAGGCCGAGCGCGGGGAGGGTCGGGTCGTCAGCCGGAATCGGAGACACCAAGACGTCTGCCGTTGCTTCGTACGTCTTCTCGGTGGTGACGACATAGGCCACCGCCGCGACCACAGTGAGCGCCGTGATCACACCGACCAAGAGCGCTCGTTCGCGCATCGTGCTCAGGAACTTGCGGAAGTCGCTCTCGGCGATCGCCGGCTGTTGCCAGGAGCTATCTGTCGAGCGGGCTATGAGCTTGGCCTCTCACTAGGGACTGGATCTTGTCATCGTGGCAGGCGGTCCAAATGCGCGGCCCACTGTCGTAAGTCGAGTCGCCCCGCCGTCCGATTCGAATTATTGTCCAAATCATGGGGGATGACGTACTCGTGCTCTGTTACCACGCGGTGAGCCGGACGTGGCGGCAGCCGCTGGCCGTGACGCCCCAAGGTCTCGAACGGCAGCTCACCTTCCTGGTCGACCGCGGATATCGTGGCGTCACCTTCCACGAAGTTGTGACGTCGCGGCCGACTGGGCGCACCCTTGCAGTCACGTTCGACGACGCCTTCCGATCGGTTTGGCAGCTCGCCGTGCCGATCCTCTCTCGTCTCGGCCTGCCCGGCACCATCTTCGTCCCGACGAGCTTTCCCGGCTCCAAGGCCCTGCGCTGGCCCGGAATCGAGGGTCTCGCGGACGGGCAGAGCCAAGACGAGCTGGCTCCGATGTCATGGGATGAGCTTCGCCAGGCGGCGGCGCTTGGTTGGGAGATCGGATCCCACACTCGGACCCACCCGCGACTGACGCAACTCGCCGACCGTGAGCTCGAGGACGAGCTGCGTCGCTCGCGCGAGGATTGCGAAACGATGATCGGCTGCGCGTGCCGATCGATCGCCTACCCATACGGAGATCATGACAGCCGCGTCGTGGCGGTCGCCGGAGGTGTCGGATATGTGGCAGGCGCGACGCTGCCGGATCGGCTCGGCCCAGCGGCCCCGCTCCGCTGGCCCCGACTCGGCGTGTATCCGCCCGACGCGGAGATGTTCCGGTTTCGCGCCAAGGTGTCGGCACCGCTCAGACGCCTGCGGGCGACAGGCGCCTGGTCCCTGGTCACCCGCGCGCGCGCGGCCGAATCCCGAGCCCCTTCCACCTAGATTGCGGCTCGCTGTTCACACGGATGTGCCGTACCACAGGTCCGATGACGGGATCTACGGAGAGCATGCGTTCACGCTGTTTCTGATCGAGCTGGCGGCACGGCTCGAGTACCTCGTCGCGTTTGGGCGCCTCGACCCGGTCGGCGATGGGGGCCGCTATCCGCTGGGATCGAGCGTCGACTTCGCGCCGCTCCCACACTATGAGAGCCTGATCCATCTTCGCCAAGTGCTTCGCGCGGCGCTCGTGTCAATGGCCCGGTTCTGGCGACTGCTTGGTCGCGTCGATGCCGTGTGGCTGCTCGGCCCGAGCCCACTGCAGATGGGCTTCGTCGTGCTCGCCGCGCTGCGGCGGCGCCGGATCATCCTCGGAGTGAGACAAGACACCCGCGCCTACATCGCGCACAGACACCCGACGAAGCGATGGGTCCGGCCCGTCGCGGCGGCGATGGACTTCGCCTGGCACGCGCTCTCCCGGACCTGTCCCGTGATCGTTGTCGGACCTGAGCTGGCCCGCCACTACCGGCGAGCCGGGGCCCTACTCGAGATCAACGCCTCCTTGGTCACTCGGGAGGAGATCGTGCCCGTAGAGCAGGCGATCAGACGCTCGTATGATGGCGAACCGGTCGAGATTCTGAGCGTCGGGCGGCTCGAGACCGAGAAGAACCCCTTGATCTTGGCCGACATCCTGGCGGCCCTCACGCAACATTCGAACGGTTGGCGGCTCTTGATCTGCGGCGAGGGGCCTCTGCGCGACGCACTCGCGAATCGGCTTGCGGCGCTCGGCTTGAGTGCGAAGGCGGATCTGCTCGGGTACGTGCCGCACGGACCCAGGTTGCGCTCGCTGTACCGCGAGAGTCACTTATTTCTGCACGCATCGCTGACCGAGGGCCTGCCCCAAGTTCTCTTGGAGGCGTTCGCGGCCGGCTTGCCCACGGTCGCCACCGACGTAGGTGGAGTGGGGGCCGTCGGCGACGCAGCGATGCTGGTTCCACCCGGGGACCCCGCAGCCGCCGCCGCCGCCATCATCAGCCTCCGCGATGATCCCGCGTGTCGGCGCCGGCTGGTCACCGCCGGCCACCGCTACATCAGCGACAGGACGATCGACGTCGAGTGCCGCCGCGTCGCCGAGTTCATGCGGCGCGCGGCCTGAGGGCGAGCGATGCGGCACTCCAATGCTCGGTGGCGTCGTCGCGGAGGAGCCGGCTCGGCCAGGGCCGGATCGCCGGACCGCGACAATCGGTGGCTGGGATCAGCACTCCTGGCGGCCGTAGTCGCCGCGCCGGTGGCGTATCCCGGCTGGCTCGCCCTGGTCACAGCTCGTCGGGAGCGCCCCGCACCGCCTCAGCCGTCCGAGTGGCCCGGCCTCAGTGTCGTCATCGCCGCCTACAAGGAGGCGGCGGTGATCGGCGCCAAGATCGACGATGTCCGCGGCAACGGCTACCCAGGTGAGCTCGAGATTATCGTCGTCGCCGACGATCCTTCCACCGCGGAAGCGGCCCGGGAATCCGGTGCACGGGTCGTGGGACCCGGCGCTCGGGAGGGCAAGGCGGCAGCCGTGAACCGTGGCATCGGAGTCGCGACACAGCCGATCGTGGTCATCAGCGATGCCGATGCCCACCTCGCGCAGGGGTCGCTCACCGCCCTCGCCCAGTGGTTCGCGGACCCTCGGATCGGCGCAGTCGCCGGAGAGAAGCAGGTGGCGGGAGTCGGGCAGTCCCTGTATTGGCGTGTGGAGTCCTGGATCAAGGATCGGGAATCCCGACTGGGGACCACCATCGGTCTGGTGGGTGAGCTAGCCGCCGTGCGCCGGTCGGTCTTCCGCCCCCTTCCCCGCGACACTGCGGTGGACGACCTCTGGATGGCGCTCGACGTGATCGAGGGCGGCCTGCAGGTCCACTACGACGGAGATGCCACCGCGGTGGAGACGGGCGCCCCGTTGGCCGCGGAGTGGGAGCGTCGAACGCGGACGCAGGCGGGCCTGCTCGACCTCCTCTGGCGCCGGCGAAAGCTGCTCCTACCGTGGAGGAGTCCCGTCGCCGGACAATTGTGGGGTCACAAGTTGCTGCGGAGCGTGGTCGGGCCCCTCGCCCACGCGATGCTGCTGGCTCGGGCGACGGTGTTCTTCCGCCGCAGCCTGGCGAGTCGCGTATTCGTCCTCTTGCATCTCGCGACGGTTCTCGAGGTGATCCGCAGCGCCCGCGGAGCAAAGCTGAGCCGCACTGAGCAGACCGCCGTGCAGATCCTGTTCTTGCAGGCGACCGCCCTCGGTGCCATGCGACGGTATCTCTCCGGTGATCGACCGGCTTCGTGGCCGAAACCCGAGCGGGCCGAGCGCTCCGCCGAGGTATTTGGCGCGGACGGTCAACGTTGACGCGGACTGGACGCACGGGCGCGACCGCACCGGTAGCGGCGGTAACCCCGTAGGTCCGGACGCGCCCGTTCCGTTATTCGAACGCGTCTCGAATAAGCGCCACGGACGTCAGGAGCGCGATCTTGAAGTCGAGCCACAGGGACCAGTTGTCGATGTAGTAGTTGTCCCACTCGACTCGATCCGCCAGGGAGGTCCTCCCGCGGAGCCCATTGACCTGCGCCCAACCCGTAATCCCCGACTTCACTCGGTCACGGTCGGCGTAGCGGTACACCGATTCGCGCAGTTCGGCGGCGATGTGGTCGCGCTCGGGTCGCGGGCCGACAAGCGACATGTCGCCGCGCAATACGTTAAGGAGCTGTGGGAGCTCATCGATCGCCGTCCGGCGAAGCAACGTGCCGAAGCGGGTCCGGCGATCCTCCCCCTCGACGCCACCGGGCCCAAGTCCCCGCCTGAGCGCCTCCTCGATGTCCGCCATCGAACGCTGCTTCTGCCCGCCCTCTCGCATGGTCCTGAACTTGAGCATCTCGAAGTCACGGCCGTCGAGACCCACCCGTCGCTGCCGGAAGAGGAGTGGCCTGCCGATCGTGAGCAGCGTCCCGATCGCGGCGACCAGCATGACGGGTGAGACGATCAGAATCGCGGCGGCTGCGATCAGGCGGTCTATCCCGTACTTGATCTTGAACTGCCAGCCCCTGGGCTGGGCCGGGTGGATGCTGAGGAGCGGCAGGCCCCCCACCCGCTCGACGGTCATCCGATCGGGAGTGTCCTCGAACAGTCGCGGGACGACTGAGACCGAGACGTCGAGGTGACGAAGCCTCCGCAGCATGTCCAGCTCCTCAGCGTGCGAGGCGTTCGAGAAGCTCACGATCGCATGCTCGATCCGGTTCAAGCGGACCACCTCGTCGAGCTGCGACGGCGAGCCCAGGACGGGACAATCCTCGACCTCACCGATGTCCAGGGGGTTGGCGTCGATGAAGCCGACGGGACGCAGGCCCATTTGGGGACGGTCGAGTAGGCGGCGCGCGACCAGGTGTCCAACCTGACCCGCACCGATGATCACCGTTGCGCTGCCGGTGTGAACCCTCGATCGCATCGCGATCACCGCCCGCCCGCCAATGAGGAAGGCGGCGACGAGGACCCACTCCGTTATGACGGCCGAGGATGCGTCACTCGACTCCGCCCCGAGGACCAGCCGAGCGAATCCGGCGCTCATCGCCGCGACGGCGCTCGCCGCGACGATGGTGCGGGCGCCCTCGAGGAACTGCCTCCCGTCCCGCGGCCGGTACATTCCCCGCGCGGCGAGGAGGATCAGCGTGAGGATCGAGAGCGCGGCCAGCTCGGCGACATCGCCAACCTGGCTTCGGGTGACATGGGCAGCGGCCACCGCGACGACGGTGGCGAGCCCCAGCATCACCGCGTCGACCAGCAGGTAGCGCTGCGCCTGACGCGACCTGCGCCGGGGCGCGACCGTGGGCGTCAGGACGATGCGCTCCCTGCCAGTCGCTCCGTTCCTCCGCGACCGCCTGGAGGTGCGGCTCCGCACGCGGCGGCCATGGGTCGCTGCCCAGCCGTTCACACGGCTCACCGGCCCGGCGTTGCTCGACGCGCTTCCGTAACTCGGCCGCGCCGGCGAGGGCCTGCCGCCCTCAGTCGGGGCAAGCGCTTCGTTGGCGCTATCCGGAGCTTCGTTGGCGCTATCCGGACCCGATGGGCCGCCGCCCCGGATCACGATGCCGGCCGCGACGGTCGGCAGTTTCGGGTGATCCCCGGTCCGCAATGCATGGGGTGCTCCCTGATGTGAGTGCTGGTCTCTTGCCTGGTCATGCTCGGCGATCCCTGCCGTCTCCTCGGCCCGTCTGGGCCCCTGCTCTGACGCCGTTCGGTGCTCGCCGCGCCGCTTGTCCGAAACGAAC
>DASQCL010000253.1:0-2636 GCA_035634715.1 Solirubrobacterales bacterium | reverse complement strand
GCTCGAGGATCTGGTCCGGCTCCATCATGGCGTGCATCGGGGTGTCGGCCTCGGCGTAGCGCGACTGGGCGCAGAACCCGCAGTCCTCCGCGCAGCCGCCCGATTTGGCATTCACGAGCGAGCACATGTCGGTGGAGTCGCCGAAGCGCTCGGTGCGCACCTCCCAGGCACGCTCGACGAGCCCCGTTATCTCCTCGTGCGTGGAGATCACGGCCAGCTCCATGGCCTCCTCGAATGTGATCAGCGGAGGCATTCGAGAGCGGCGGGTCGGGAGGGCGGCTCGACGGTCCCGGTGGCAGGCACGCGCGAAGGCTAGGAATCGCCTCGGACGGTCTCGCATACGATTCCCGGGCTTGCCGGGGAAGCTCACGTTCTGGAGGCGACGCATCACCGCCATCCTCGTCGTGGCGGGGATCGCGGCTGCCCTGTGGGTGGCGCTCGCCGACGGCACGCCCAAGCGCGAGTCGCGCGCCGACAAGCTCTCGGTGACCGAATTGGCGGGTCAGCGCGTGGTCACGGGCTTCTCCGGGCGGAGCCCGCCGCAGCGGGTTAAGCGCATGATCGGCCAGGGGAAACTGGCCGGCGTGGTCCTCTTCAACGAGAACCTCGGGTCGAAGCACCACGCACGGCGGCTCATGCGCAAGCTGCAGGCGATTAAGCGTCCACACCAGCTCCGCAGCCCGCTGCTGATCATGATCGACCAGGAGGGCGGTCTGGTGAAGCGGCTATCCGGTCCGCCGAACGCTTCGGCGGAGGAGATGGGGAAGAGGGGCACGGGCTACAGCCGCCGCCAGGGGCGGAAGACCGGGAAGAGCCTGGCGGGGGTCGGCGTGAACGTGAACCTGGCGCCCGTGCTCGATGTGGGCCGCCGAGGCAGCTTCATCCGCGCCGAGCACCGGAGCTTCGGCGCCAAGCCCGGCCGCGTGATCGACACGGCGATCCCGTTCGCGACCGCCATGCAGGGCCACGGCGTGGCCGCGACCGGCAAGCACTTCCCCGGGCTCGGCTCCGCAAAGCGGAACACAGACGCGACGGTCCAGAGGATCAGGCTGTCCCGCTCCAAGCTGCGCAAGGTCGACGAGGCCCCCTACGGCCCGTTCACCGCAAATGGGGGAGACGTGGTGATGCTGAGTACCGCCGTCTACACGCACTTCTCCCACCGGCCCGCCATCGCGACCAAGAAGATCGCCACCGGTGAGCTGCGCCGGCGGATCGGCTTCAAGGGCGTTTCCGTGACCGACGCGCTCGAGACCCCGTCGGTCGACCACTTCGGCGGCCCGGTGCCCGTGGGCGTCGACGCCGCGAAGGCGGGGACCGACCTGCTCCTCTACACCGACGACGATGACGCGGCGAAGGCCGGGCAGGTGCTTCAGAAGCAGCTGAAGAACGGAGGGCTCAACCGCGCCAAGGCCGAGCGGTCCGTCAACCGTGTGCTGCGACTGCGGGCGCAGAGCGGGTCATCGCCGCTTCGACGATAGCGACGTCCTCCTCCGTCGTTCCGCCGCTGACTCCGACGCCGGCGATCACCTGGTCCTCGCTGGTGAGTGGCACGCCGCCGCCCATCGCGGAGTATCTACCGCCGGAGACGGCGAGGAGGGGATATAGGTCCGCGCCTGGTTGTACGAGGGGGACGAGGTCAGCGGTGCGCATGCCGACGAGGGCGGACGTGTAGGCCTTTCGCTCGGCGAGCTCGAGGGAGAACGCGGGCGCTCCGGTCATGCGGTGGGTGAGAACGGCGTTGCCGTGGATGTCGATGACGGTAACCGCAACGGGTACGTTTTGTTTGAGCGACTCGGCCTCGACGCGGTCAGCGATCTTCTTCGCGATGGTGAGCAGGTCCATGGTCTGTGCTTCCTTTCAGAGAGTGAGATCGGACATTCGGATTTCAGTGCTCGCCCTGGGGGCCCAGCTGTCCCACGTAGAACCCAAGTCGATTCTCCGAGTCTCCAGGCTCTTGGAGCCCTTGCTCCAGGAGGGCTTTGATTCTTTCCTGCGCCGCCGTTCGCTGGACGGAAGCCATACAGGCGTCCCAGCCCGCTCTGATTTCGACGTCGGGCGGCAGGCTGGCTTCGTTCACGAGGCGCTTGGTGTTGGCGATCGCCCACTTGTCGAACGAGGCGATGCGGGTTACGAGCGCATCTACGAACTCGTCCAGCTCGGCATCCGGTAGCGCACGGTTCACGTAGCCGAGGCGCTCGGCATCGGCGCCTGGGATGTCGTCTGCGCCCAGCAGCACTTCGAGGGCGCGTCCCCGTCCCATGACCCGCGGCAATCGCGCCATGGGGCCGCCACCAGGGACGATCCCCGCGCCCACTTCAAAATGCGACAGGAGCGCTTTGTCGCGGCTCGCAAAACTCATGTCGCAGGCGAGCGCGAGCTCACTGCCGTTTCCGGTTGCCCGCCCCCGGATCAGCGCGATCGACACGAACGGGGCGCGCGTCAGGCGCACCAGGACGTCCGGCCATGCCTCGAGGCCGGTCGGACCCTGCGGGATGTTCGTTAGATCCTCGAAGTTCGCAAGGAAGTCGGAGTGATTCAGAAAGAAGCCGTCGACGGCACTCTCGAAGAGCACCACCTTCACTCGGTCGTCGTTCTCGAGCTCCGTGACGATCTCTCGGATCTCCAGAACGAATTCC
>DASQCL010000252.1:0-4442 GCA_035634715.1 Solirubrobacterales bacterium | reverse complement strand
GGTCCCTTCGTCGACGAGGTGAACGAGCTCTACTGCAAGGGCCTTCGGCCCAAGGAGTGCTCGCTGGCGGGCAAGTCGCCCTCCGGCGAGTTTCCACGGGCGGCCTTCTTTGCGAAGTCGAACCTCGCGCGGGGCCCGTGGCGGCTCGACGGCCTGAAGGCGCTGCTGGACGGGATGGAAAGGCGGCAGCGGGACCGCACGTTGACCCCAATCGATTTCTCCCCGGCGCACACCACCGGCAAGCTGATCATCGAGCCGGCTGACGGCGCCGTGAACTCGATCTCTGCGGACGCCACCGCCTACGTCCATCGCGACAGCCTGTTCGACATCCAGTACCAGGCGCGCTGGCGTCACGGTGCTTCAAAGCACGTCGCCGAGGCGAACATCGAATGGACGAACGACCTCTACGAGCGCACCAAGCCCTATCGATCGGGGTTCGCCTACCAGGACTACATCGACCCGGACCTCGAGAACTGGCAGCACGCCTACTACGGCGAGAACCTCGACCGGCTTCGTCGCGTGAAGGCGAAATACGATCCCGACGACCTCTTTCGGTTCGCCCAGTCGATCCCGCCCGCAGGCGGCTCTCACGCCTGAATCAGGCACCTTCAGCCCAGGGGGCCAGGGCTATACTCAGCGTCACCTCTTTTGCACCCGAACCCTTACGAGGTGGGCCCGGGCCCGCCTCTTTTTTCGGCGCGGAAGCGGTCACGGAGAGCAGATTGAAGACAAACGGAACGAGCTTTGGACGAACTTCAACAGCAAATCGAGCAGAGGCTGAGCGACCTCGATCCGACGATCGAGCTGATCGCGCTTGACCAGCCCGCTGCCGAGACCCTTCGCCTCTACATCGACCATCCCAGCGGCGTGGACCTCGCGCTCTGCGAGCGCGTGACCGACCATCTCCGCGATCTGCTCGAGGCCTGGTCGCTTGAGGTGTCATCGCCGGGAGCCGATCGTCCGCTGACCAAGCCAGAGCACTTCGATCGCTACATGGGCCGCCGCGTCCGCGTGCGAACCCGTGAGGCCATCGAGGGACAGCGCAGCTTCACCGGCACCCTGACCGGGGCCGACGAGGGTGGAGTCCGGATCAAGGCGGGCGAGGGCGAGGTGGAGATCCCGCACTCCCGTATCCGGCGCTCGAACCTCATTCCCGACTACTCGACCCCGCTGGAGGAGAGCCAATGAGTCGTGAGATCGTCGAGGCGATCAAGGGCCTCGAACAGGAGAAGGGAATCGACGCCGACACGCTGATGGAGGCGCTCGAGGATGCACTCCTGTCCGCCTACAAGAAGACCCCCGGCGCTGCCAAGTACGCCCGGGTCGACCTGGACCGCGACACCGCGGACTTCCGCGTCTTCGAGTTGATCCTGCCGCCTGAGCTCGAGGAGAAGCTGATGGCCCAGGCGATCGAGGAGCAGGAGCAGACGATCGACCCCGAGACGGGGGAGATGCGCGAGCCCGAGGATCCGGAGCTCGACCCGGAGATCATGGCCCCCTACGAGGACCAGATCACGAGCCGGGATGTCACGCCCGACGACTTCGGGCGGATCGCCGCCCAGACCGCGAAGCAGGTGATCCTGCAGCGGATCCGCGAGGCGGAGCGGCACATGATGTTCGAGGAGTATCAGGACCGCGTCGGCGAGCTGATCACCGGGATCATCCAGCAGTCGGACAACCGCTACACGCTGGTTCAGCTGCGCGAGCGCGTCGAGGCGCTGCTGCCGCGCTCAGAACAGGTGTGGAACGAGCGCTACGACCACGGCATGCGCGTCAAGGCCGTGATCACCGAGGTCAACGCCGAGGGCAAGGGCCCGGGGATCGTGGTCTCCAGGCGTAGCCCGGAGCTGATCAAGGAGCTGTTCGAGCTCGAGGTTCCCGAGATCGCCGACGACCTCGTCGAGATCGTGGGCGTCGCCCGCGAGCCGGGCTACCGCTCGAAGATCGCTGTCATCTCGCACACCGACGGGGTGGACCCCGTCGGTGCCTGCGTCGGCCCACGAGGCTCGCGAGTGCGAATGGTCGTCTCCGAGCTTCGGGGCGAGAAGATCGACATCATCCCTTACAACGAGGAGCCCGCCCGCTTCGTGGCGAAGGCGCTCTCGCCGGCCCGCGTCCGTGAGGTGCTGGTCGACGACGAGACGCAGGAGGCGACGGTGATCGTCCCCGACGACCAGCTCTCGCTGGCGATCGGCCGCGAGGGCCAGAACGCCCGCCTCGCCGCCAAGCTCACCGGCTGGAAGGTCGACATCAAGTCGGAGACCGAGTTCAGCCAGGAAGAGGAGGAGTTGACCTACGAGGATGGCGAGGACGTCGACGGCCGGTGCGCCGCAGTCCTCTCGGCCGGGCGCCGGTGCCCGAATGCTTCGCTCCAGGGCTCGCGCTACTGCGGCCTTCCGCAGCACCAGGCGCTCGCCCGATTCGACACCAATCAGGTGACGGTGCTCTCCGACCTCTCAGACGCGGAGGTCTCGGTGCTCGCCGACCCGAACGCCGACGACGCTCAGGTGCGGCCGCTCGTCGAGCGCGCCACCGCCGCGTTCCAGGCGCAGCAGGGCGAGGAGGAGGCCTCCGAGGCCGAGACGGCCGCGGAGGAGCTCAAGGAGGCAGAGGGAGAGCCCGAGGAGGCCAAGGAGCAGGCCGAGGCCGACGTCCAGGCGGCCGAGCAGGAGCTCGAGGAGGCCGAGGAGGAGGCCGCCGAGACCGTCGAGGCTGACGAGGCTGAGGAGGAGGCCGAGGAGCCGCAGGAGTCCGCCGAGGCCGAGGAGCCCGCAGCCGATGCGGAGCCGGCCGCCGAGGAGGAGTCCGACGACGACGTCGAACCCGAGGTGGCCCTGGCCGAGGACGCCGCGACCGAGGGCGACGAGCCCTCCGCGGAGACCGCCACGGTGGGAGCGAACCCATCCGAGGAACCCAAGGCCGCGGGCGAGGATTCCGAGGGGAGCCGTCCCGAGGGTGCCTAAGAAGCGCGTCCACGAGATCGCGAAGGATCAGGGGCTGAGCAGCAAGGAGGTGCTCGCGGCCCTCAACGCGGCCGGAATCGAGGCGAAGGTCGCCGCGTCGAGCGTCGAGGAAGCCGATGCGCTCAAGGCCCTGCAGGCGGCAGGCGCCGACGGTGCCGCCGCCGAGGCGAAGCCCGCTGCGCCGGCCCCGAAGGCCGACGGCAAGAAGGCGACGCCACCGGAGGGCTCGGATTCGGCGCCCTCGAAGAGCGCGCAGTCTGGTGCCGAGGCCCGGCGTGGAGCCGGCGCCGCCCCTGCTGGCGGCGGGGCCGGCGGCCGCAAGCGCAGGCGGGTCGTGATCGACTCGCAGGCGTCCCGGCGCGAGCACATGCCGCAGGCGCCGCCTCATCGCCCGCCGCGGCGCCGCGGAGGCCGGCGGCGGAGGCCGCTGCTCGAAGAGGGACCGGTCAAGCCGCTCAGCGAGGCGCCGGAGCCCGAGGCCACCAAGATCGCGTCGGGCGCCACCGTGCGTGAGGTGGCGGAGAGCCTCAGCCTCGGCAGCGCCGAGGTGATCAAGAAGCTCATGGAGCTCGGCGAGATGGCCACGCTCACCCAGACGCTGCCCGACGAGACGGTGCAGGCCCTTGCGGAGGCGCTGGGGCAGAAGATCGAGATCGTCAGCGCCGCCGAGGAGGAGGCCGAGGAGCCCGCCTTCGACGATTCCGCCGAGGATCTGACCGAGCGACCGCCGGTGGTGACCATCATGGGCCACGTCGACCACGGCAAGACGTCGCTGCTGGACGCGATCCGCGAGACCGAGGTGGTCGCGGGCGAGGCCGGTGGGATCACCCAGCACATCGGCGCCTATCAGGTGCACCAGAACGGGAGCCGAATCACGTTCCTCGACACTCCAGGCCACGAGGCGTTCACGGCCATGCGCGCTCGTGGCGCGAAGGTGACGGACCTCGCCGTGATCGTTGTCGCGGCGGACGACGGCGTGATGCCGCAGACCGTCGAGGCGATCGACCACGCGAAGGCCGCCGGCGTACCGATCCTCGTCGCCGTCAACAAGATCGACCGTCCCGACGCCCAGCCGGACCGCGTCCGGAACGAACTGGCATCGCAGGGACTCAACCCTGAAGAGTGGGGAGGGGAGACCATCTTCGTCGACGTCTCCGCGAAGACGAAGGAGGGGCTCGACACCCTGCTCGAGATGATCGGCCTCGCGGCCGAGCTCGAGGAGCTCAAGGCCAACCCCACGGCGCCGGCGTCGGGCTATGTGATCGAGTCCCACCTCGACCCCGGGCGCGGCCCTGTGGCGACTGTGCTCGTGCATCGCGGCACGCTCTCGGTCGGAGACTCCGTGGTCGCAGGATCCACCTGGGGCAAGGTCCGCGCGATGCTCGACTTCACCGGCACCCGCATCGAGGAGGCCGGCCCGGGCGATCCGGCCGAGGTCCTGGGGATGGAGGACGTTTCGGAGGCCGGCGAGCGCTTCGA
>DASQCL010000251.1:0-2959 GCA_035634715.1 Solirubrobacterales bacterium | reverse complement strand
GCGCCGAGACCTGCCCCGACCGGGTGGCCCTGATCGCCGGCGGCGTCGGGCTGACCTACGAGGAGCTCGAGGCGGAGGCGTCGCGGGCGGCGCGTCGCCTCGCCGCGCGCGGAGTACGCCGCGGCGGGAACGTCGTCATCGCCCAGCCGTCGGGGCTCGAGTACGTGATCACGCTCCACGCCCTGATGAAGCTCGGCGCCGTCGTCCACCCGCTCAACCCCGGGCTGGCGCCGAACGAGCTCGACGCCGAGGTCGAGCGCGCGAAGCCGGCGCTCGTGATCGGCGAGTCCGAGCATGTGACGATGAGCGAAGCCGACCTGCCGCTGCTCGGGGAGCACGACCTCGACGCCCTGCACTGCCGGATCCTGACGAGCGGCACCTCGGGGAGCCCCCGCTCGGTGGGCCTCACCTACGGCAATCACCTGTGGAGTGCGGTCGGCTCGGCGTTCAACCTGGGAGTTGACCCCGCCGACCGCTGGCTCTGCTGCCTCCCGATGCACCACGTGGCGGGCCTGCAGATCGTCATGCGCTCGGTCATCTACGGCACCGGGGCCGTCGTGCACGACGGCTTCGACACCGAGAGGGTCGCCGAGTCGTTCGGGCGCGATGACGTCACGCTCGCCTCCCTGGTCACGACTCAGCTCGTCCGCCTGCTCGCGGCCGGCGTCGACCTTTCGCGCCCGCGGGCGATCCTCGTGGGCGGGGGACCGGTGCCGATCGACGTGCTCGAGGAGGCAATCGGGCGCGGCGCCTCCGTTGTCCAGACCTACGGCATGACCGAGACCGCGTCCCAGGTCACGACGCTCGCGCCACAGGACGCGCGGCGAAAGCTGGGCTCCGCTGGGCGCCCGCTCCTGACGACCCATCTGCGGATCTTCGACGGCGAGATCTGCGTCCAGGGCCCCGTCGTCGCGCCGGGCTGCGCTGACGAGGACGGGTGGCTTCACACCGAAGACCTCGGGCGGATCGACGACGAGGGCTTCCTCTACGTCGAGGACCGGCTGGGGGACGTGATCGTCTCCGGGGGCGAGAACGTGCTGCCCGCCGAGGTCGAGGAGGTCCTCCTCCGCCACCCCGATGTCGCCGACGCCGCCGCGGTCGGGCGCTCGGACCCGGAATGGCAGGAGGCCGTGGAGGCGGTCGTCGTCCTGCGCGAGGGAGCCGCCACCGACGAGGCCGCGCTCCGCGAGTACTGCGCGGCGTCGCTCGCCGGATACAAGGTGCCCAAGCGCGTCGAGTTCGTGGCCGAGCTGCCGCGGACGGCATCGGGCAAACTGCTTCGCCGGGCACTGCGGTGAAAGGAGAAGGGATGGAACCAGGGGACGTCGCTCGCTGGCTGGACGACTACGTCGAGGCGTGGAGGACCTACGACCCGGACGCGATCGTGGCGCTGTTCGCGGAGGAGATCGAGTACCGCTATCACCCGAACGACGAGCCGATTCGTGGCCGCGAGGCCGTGGTCGAGTCGTGGCTCGGCGAGGGCGAGCACGAGGATGCCTCGTCGAGGGATCCCGAGGGCACCTACGACGCGTCCTACGCGCCGGTCGCGATTGACGGCGACACGGTCGTGGCCACGGGCTCGAGCACCTACTTCGAGAGGCCCGGCGGCCCGGTGGAGAAGGTCTACGACAACTGCTTCGTGATGCGTTTCGACGGCGACGGCCGCTGCCGCGAGTTCACCGAGTGGTTCATCGAGCGCCCCGACGCATAGCATCAGGTCAATGAACGACAACGACAAAGACATCTTCTACGACGACGACGCCGATCTCTCAGCGCTCGAGGGCAAGACGATCGCGATCCTCGGCTACGGATCGCAGGGCCACGCGCACGCGCTGAACCTGAAGGACTCGGGCTGCGAGGTCGTGGTCGGCCTTCGCCCGGACTCGGCGAGCCGTTCCGAGGCGGAGGGGGAGGGTCTGGAGGTCCTCGACGTTCCGGAGGCGGCGAGCCGCGGCGACGTCGTGATGATCCTGCTGCCCGACGAGAGGCAGGCGGAGGTATGGGAGAACGAGATCCGCGACGGGATCGCGCCCGGGAACCTCCTGATGTTCGCCCACGGCTTCTCGATCCACTTCGGCCAGATCGAGCCGCCGCCCGGGGTCGATGTGGGCATGGTCGCCCCCAAGGGGCCCGGCCACCTGGTCCGCCGCCAGTTCGCCGAGGGGCGTGGCGTGCCCTGCCTCATGGCCGTGCATCAGGACGCGACCGGAAACGCCCGCGACATGGTCCTCGCGTACGCCAAGGGGATCGGCGGCACGAGGGCAGGCGTGATCGAGACCACGTTCAAAGACGAGTGCGAGACCGACCTCTTCGGCGAGCAGTCGGTTCTATGCGGTGGCGCCACCGAGCTCGTCCGGGCCGGATTCGAGACCCTCGTCGAGGCGGGCTACGACCCCCGGCTCGCCTACTTCGAGTGCCTGCACGAGTTGAAGCTGATCGTCGACCTCATGTACGAGAAGGGGATCCAGGGCATGCGCCACTCGATCTCCAATACCGCCGAGTACGGGGACATGACCCGCGGTCCGCGCGTGATCGGCGAGGAGACCCGCGAGGCGATGCGTCAGATCCTGGCGGACATCCAGTCGGGCGAGTTCGCGCGTGAGTGGATCGCAGAGAACCGCGCCGGCGCCGAGAACTTCCAGCGGCTCCGCGAGGAGGCTGCCGGGCACCAAGTCGAGCAGGTCGGGTCCGACCTGCGGAAGATGATGCCCTGGATCGAGGGGGACGGCACCTAGCCCGAGGCCGGGCGCCGTCCCGTCTTCTGCACGCTGCGACCCTAGCGCAGCAAATTCGCGTTTCGCCGCCGATGTACGTGAGATGATGCGCGCGAAATCAGCAATCCGTCGGCGGCCGGATGCCGGTCGCGAGCGGACAACTCGAACGGAGGGGTACATGACCGAAACGCCCGAGACGCCGGGAGCGCCAACCGGCCCGCCCGGAGGGGCTCAGCCGCCCGCGG
>DASQCL010000250.1:0-16196 GCA_035634715.1 Solirubrobacterales bacterium | reverse complement strand
ACGCTCTCGCAAATGCGCCGCCTGGTCTGGGCGGCGCAAGAGAGCGCATGATAGTGGGCTAGAACGGGATGTCGTCGCCCGACGAGCTGACGCCGGCGGGCTCGGAGTCCTCGAAGTCCGAGGTGTCCGCGGGGACGTCGGAGCGCGGGGCGATGCCGTTGCCGCCGCCGGCCCCTTCGTCGCGGGAGCCGAGGAACTGCACCGAGTTGGCGATGATCTCGACGCTCTGGCGCTTCGACCCGTCCTGTGCCTCCCACTCGCGCCAGTCGAGGCGGCCATCGACGGCGACCGGACGGCCCTTGGACAGATAGGTGGCGCAGTTCTCCCCCTGCGCGCCCCACACCGTGACGTCGAAGTAGTTCGGCTTGTCCACCCACTCGCCGCTCTGGTCCTTGCGGCGGCTGTTGACGGCTATGCGCAGCTTGCAGACCGAGGTCCCGCTCGGCAGGCTGCGGAGCTCCGGATCCCGGGTCAGGTTTCCCGTGACGACTACGACGTTCAGATTGGTGGCGGCCATTCGCTCAGCACCTTCCTCGACTCGTTTGATCGGCTCCCCAGTCTAAGGACGGAGGCGGCGCGTTCTCGCCCCCCGCGAGGGAGGGGAAAGCGCAACGAGCGGCTTTAGGTGGTCTCGGGTGGCTCCGAGCCCTGGTCTTCCGGCGATGCCGGGGCCGGCTCCGCCTCTGCCTCGGGCGCTGCGGCGGGGGTTGGCCCCGACTCGGGTGAGGTGGCCGCCTCGGTCTGAGGCTCGGGTGCGGCCGCCTGCTCGGACGTTTCCTCGGCGCCGGATCCGGGCTCCTCGCGCGCGGGAGCTTCGGGCTTCTCCGGCGCTGGAGCGTCCGGCTCCTCGCGCGCGGGAGCTTCCTGTGAGCGGCGCGAACCGCGAGCCGGAGCCGATGTGGTGCTCGCCACCGGCGCCGGCGGAACGACCGCCGGCGAGCGCGGATCGACCTTGAAGATCCGGAACCTCAGGACGCCATCGGCGATCCGCAGGTTGTGGTTGAGCTCGTCGAGCACCCCGCTCTCCCCCTCGAAGCGGAACAGGCGGTAGTCGGCCTCGGTGCGCTGGCGGATCTCGTAGGCGAGCTTGCGCATCCCCCACGAGGCGTCGTGCTTGAGCGTCCCGCCGGCCTCGATCCGCTGTCGCGTCTGGGCGGCGATCTCGTCGCGGCGCTCGTCCGGGACGTCCGGATCGAGCATCAGGACGAGCTCGTATTGCTTGTTGACGGCGATGGCCAAAACGGCGGACGACTATAGCGGCCGGGGGGCGCCGCGCCCGCGTCCGGGGTTCGAAACCGTAGATGGGAAGCCGCACTCGGATCCGCTGGACGAACGTCGCGAGGCTCGCCGCCGGAGCGATCGCCTGCACCGCGCTGGTCGCGGGGCTCCCGGCGCTGCTCGAGCGCCCGAAGCCGCCGCCGCTGCCTGACGACATCGGCCTCACGCAGGCCCGCCACGCCCCTCCCCCAACACCCACCGGCAGCCCTCGAGGGAGGGACCACGCCAAGCCTCGCCACGAGGAGAACCCTCCCAGGCCCCAGCCCCACCGTGATCGCCCCGAGCCGCAGCGGCCACACCGCCACGAACGACCTGCGGACGATTCCCACCACACCTCCCGCGGCGCCGCTCCCGCCACCGTCGCGGCCCCGGCGCCGAAGCCCGCCCCTCCGCCCGCGCCTCCCGTTTCACCCCCGCCCTACGTCCCGCCCGCGCCCACCCCCGCCCCCGCCCCCGTCGCGACGAGCTCGCCCTCCCCTCCAGCCAGCTCGTCGCCGGGGGACCGGGCGGGGCAGTCCACCGGACCTTTGGAATTCGGCTTCGAGCGTTGACCAACTACCAAGGGAGGCCCAACCGATGAAGCGCCCGATCGCTGCCCTTCCTGCCCTCCTCGCGGCGACGGCGCTGGCGTCGATCGCGCCGCCGTCAGCGAACGCCGGCGTCTATCGCGCGGCCGTCTGCAACCCGGCGCTCGCCGCCCTTCACCCGGACGCGATCTTCGCGCGCACCTCCCGTCACTACCTCTCCGATGCGTCGTGCGGCGAGGGCCAGGCGGGGCTGGGCGTCCGGCACCAGGGCAAGCGAACGGGACAGGGACGCTGGGGCGGCTGGACGGTACGCGCACCCCGCGGCACCGTCATCTCCCATCTCGGTGTCAGCGCCGCCGGGCGCCGGGTCGGCGGCCAGGTCCCTCAGCTCCTGACAGCTCCGCTCGCCGGCCCACTGCAGCCGTTCTCGGTCCCGGATCCAGGCATGGAGCGGTCGCGCTGGAACGGCCGCGCGAGGTCGTTCGTCGCAAGGCTCGGGTGCGCTCGCGACAGCGGCTGCGGGAGTGGCGACAGGTCGGGCGTTCGGGTCAAGCGCCTTTCGCTCCGCATGGCTGACCGCGTGGGGCCCAGGATCGCGCTTCACGGACGGGCGTTCGCCGCCGGGAGCAAGCGCGGCATCCAGGCGATGCAGGCCATGGCCACCGACGTCGGCGCGGGCATCCATCGCTTCCTCCTCCAGGTGAACGGCGAGCCGGTGGCGGCTCACGCTTCCCGGTGCCGAGCGACCGAGGGTTTCGCGCTCCGCCTCCGGCCCTGCCCCCTTCACGCCCGCACCACCTTCAAGGCCGCGACCACCTGGGCGCCGTTCCGCCAGGGGCCCAACACGGTGCGGATCTGCTCGGTCGACTTCGGGTTGGACACGCAGGCGAACCGTGCCTGCGCCGCGCGCCACGTGCGGATCGACAACCTCTGCCCGATCTCAAGCGCCGGCCCCGGACCCGTCCTCGAGGCTCACGTCTCCCGCACCCGCTCGGCCACTGAGCACGGGGAGGCAGCGGTTCGCGGCCGGCTACGCTCGCCGGCGGGCGATCCGGTGCCAGGGGCGCGGGTCTGCGTAGCCACGCGGGTCCCGCTTGCCGGCGCCGGCGAGCACATTGCCGCGACACCCGTCACGGGAGAGGACGGGCGATTCAGCGCCCAGCTCCCATCCGGTCCGAGCAGGCAGGTCCGCGTCGCCTACTGGTGGAGCGGTACCGAGGTCGCGGAGCGCCGCCTCGACCTCCGCGTCCGTGCCCGCCCGCGACTGAAGCTGCGACCGCGCCACGCCGTCCACAACGGCCGCCGGGTCCGCTTCAGGGTCCGGCTCCAGGAGCCCGCGGCGCCGCGCCGGTGGGTTCGGATCCAGGCGCGATCGGGCAAGCGCTGGATCGAGGTGAGCAACGGCCGCACAAACCTGCACGGTGCCTACCGCGCTCACTACCGCTTCCACTCGACCTCGGGCCAACACCGGTACGCCTTCAGGGCGGTCGTCCCGAGCCAGGGCGGCTACCCGTATCGGGGCGGGCACTCCAAGACACGGCATGTAACCGTGAAGGGCTAGGCGGCCGCAGCTGGCTTGCTCGCCAATCGCACCGCTCGGCGCGGACGTCGAGCTTGTCCTATGGCGCCTACTCCGCACGCCGTACGCGAAAGAGTCGCCCGGTGGGGGACGACGGGTCGACCGCCCGCTGGCATGATCGACGCCATGGACGAAACCGTGACGATCGGCGGCGACCTCACCGTTGGGCACATCGGTTACGGGGCGATGCAGTTGACCGGACCGAAGGTCTGGGGCGAATACCCCAACCATGACCAGGGCGTCGCGTTGCTGCGAGAGGTTGTCGCCGCGGGCGTGACCTTCATCGACACGGCCGACGCCTACGGCCCTCACTCCAACGAGGAGCTCATCCGAGAGGCCCTGCACCCCTATCCAGAACAGCTGGTCATCGCCACCAAGGGCGGGTTCGTACGCAGCGGCCCCGAGTACACCGACATGGGCGCCGTTGGGAACCCGCACTACCTCCGCCACGCGGCGATCATGAGCGCGCGCCGGCTCGGCTTGGACCACATCGACCTCTACTACCTGCACACGCCGACGATGACCGACGCTCCGTTCGACGAGATCGTCGAGACGCTCGCGGGGCTGCGCCGGGACGGCCTCATCCGCCACGTCGGCCTCTCCAACGTCAGTGCCGAGCAACTCCGCACCGCCATGTCGATCACCGACATCGCCGCCGTCACCGTCCACTACAACGCCGCCGTCCGCCTCGGCGCCGCCGTGCGGCAGGTCGCCCAGGACGCCGGCATCGTCTTCTCCCCCTACCACCCGGGCGCCGTCCCCCGAGGACACGAGGGCGAGCCGTTCCACGCTGCGATCGATCCGATCGCCGAGAAGTACGACTCCACTCCTCAGCAGATCGCTCTCGCTTGGCAGCTGCACCACACCGAGCAGGCGCTGCCCATCCCCGGCACCACCAGCACCCAGCACCTCAGGGAGAACCTTGCCTCCGGTCACATCTCACTGACGCCAGACGAGGTGGACGCCATCACTGCGCTTGCGCCCGAAGAAAGCTGAGATCGATCGACGAGGGCCGACACGGGGGTGATGGCGACATCGCTTTCTGCTCTAGTCGCACTGCGCGGCTGCCGGCTTGCGCGAGAAGCAGAAGTGCCGAGCGTGGCTAATTGTCACATGACAACTATCCCGATCGGTGACAGCTGCTGCTGGCCCGCACCCGTCGCCGCAGCGACCGGGCTAGGCGGGTTTCGGCGCGGTCAGCGGCCCGGCAGGTAGTCCCGCATGCCGACGGAGGAACTCAACCTCGACCCGCACCACGTTGTCGTAGTCGGCACCGCCTTCGTAGACGTCGTAGTGACCACCACGACTCCGGTAGAGCTCGGACTTTGGGGCGCGTTCGGCAACCTTCAGAGCGGGACCGGCCGGCGCGATCGTGTCGTGCTCGCCCACGACGAGCAGGATGGGGCATTGGATGTCGGCCGCCTTTCGGACCGGTCGATGAGCGGCGATGCCGAGGAGTGAGCGAGCGGCGACGCGGTTCTGCCAGACCGTGCCGTCCTTGGGCCGGATGATCTCCAGGCCGGCGAAGGCCTGCTCGTTGGCGACAGCGCCGAACTCGCCCGAGGCCACCCCGGCTGGTACATAGCGCGGCGGGCGCCCGAGCAACGAGCCCAATCGATCCACCACGCCGACCGCGAACAGATGCAACAGCTGCCCCGGTCGGGACATCCTCGTGCCGGCGAGCCCGTCGACGAGCGGGTTCTGGGCGATCGCCCCCCGGAGCCGATCGTCCGTGGAGGCGAGCTCAACGGCGTGGAGGCCGGAGAACGACGTGCCCCAGATGAAGACCCGGGTTTCGTCGATGTCCGGATGTGCCACCGCCCAGTCGATGACCGTGCGGTAGTCCGCGCGCTGGGCCGGGACCGAAGTCACATCGCGAGGCTCGCCGCTCGAGCCTCCCCAGTGGCGGTAGTCGAACGGGATCGCCGCGATGCCCTGACGGCGGAAAGCCTCCGCGAACGGCGCCAGCCCGCCGGCCTTGACGGCCGCAAACCCGTGCGCCATCACGACCGCCGGGTGAGGTCCGTCGCCTTCGGGTCGGTACAGCCAGGCCTCGATCTCGTCGCCCGAGGCGGTCGGGATGCGGACGGTGGTGCGTTGAGCGGCGTCTGTCTCATGGCGGTTCGAGATCGTGGTCATGCCGTCGGCTCCCTCAGGACGGCGGGAATGATTCGAATGTCCCCCCTGAGCTGGAGGACCAGGTTCTGGAGCTCCGCCGACGCGATGGCGCGCATCGTGGGAAGTTCCGCGACCGCCTGCTCGGCGTCGAACACGTTGAGCGGCCAATCGCCGACGGTGCCGCTCTGCAGATGGGGGTGGAGAAATCCGACGCCGAAGTAGGCGCGGATCGTGAGCGGCGTGATGCCGGCGGCCTCCTGCTCCGGCCATGACAGGGCCCAAATGGCTTCGGGACCGCCATCGGCTGATCGGCGAACACCCGTGCCCGTCACCTCGCCGGTGTCGAGCAATAGGTAGGTGTTGACCTCGTCCAGAACCTGCCGGGCATAGGGATCGAGGAGTTCGACTGCCTCGGTGAAGAGGCGCTCCTTGTCCGGCCGCGAGCGGGCGCCGCCGTGAGTGCCGTCGCGCAGATCAGCGAAGTGGCGCAACAGCTCAGAGGCGTACGGGGGCGTAGGGACTGTGGTTGTCATGGCTCGGACTTTGACGGCAGCAACTCCATAGGTCAAAGACGAGAAGTTGATGATTCGGATAGCTGACGCCTATGCTGCTTGAATGAGTGGAGCGCCGTGAACCTCCGACAGCTCCGCTACTTCCTGGCAATCGCCGACGAGGGCTCCTTCACGCGGGCTGCCGAACGCCTCTTCGTTGCACAGCCGTCGCTGTCGCAGCAGATGAAGAGCCTCGAGCGGGAGCTCGGTGGCCCGTTGCTGGAGCGCCTCCCCAAGGGCGTTCGCCTCACCGCGGCGGGCAAGGTGTTCATTCCCGAGGCCCGGGCGACGGTCGCGCATGCCGAGCGCGCTACCCGCAACGCGCGCAACGCACTGGGGCTGGAAGCCGGAGAGCTCGAAGTGGCCACGGTGACGTCGGTCGCGTTCGGCGTGCTGCCACCGGCCTTCGACGTCTGGCACGGTCGACATCCGGCGACGACGATTGCACTCCGCGAGTACACGCACCGCAGGGCGCTTGACGACGCAGTCCGCCTCGGCGTCGGCGACATCGCCGTCGGCCCGCGCCCACCGCAGTGGCAGGGAGCCCTGGTCGAGCTGGGCTGGGAGGAGTTCGTCGTCGTCCTCCCGGCATCGGACCCGCTGTCGAGGCGCAAGCGCGCCGTGTCGCTCGACGAGCTCGCCGAACGGGACTGGGTGCTCTTCGGACCGGATCACGGCCTGTCGCAGCTCGTTCTGGAGGTGTGCGCCAGGGCGGGGTTCACGCCCCGCAGAACGGTGCAGACCGATCAGGTCGCGGCGGCCGCCCCGCTGGCCGGGGCCGGCCTAGGGGTGACGATCGTCCCCAGCAACGTCGTGCCGCACGGGCTCAACGCCGAGACCCGTCGACTGAAACCGGCGTTGGTCCGCCAGCTCGTCGCGTTCACGCGCCAGGAGTGGTCGCCGCTCGCGGAAGCCTTTCTCGAGGTGCTCCAGGAACAGCCCTGGGGACGGCGACCGCGCTCCGCGACGATCATCGAATGATCGCGAGGTGCTGCCTTGCGCGAGAAGGAACAGCGCCCGCCCTCCGGACTCTCACGGGGACAGTGTTGATCAGGAGCACCGCGGCAAGAGAGAGCGCAAAGGCGGGGGGGCGCCAGCCGACAGAGGACCCAGTCGTGCATCGTCAGCGGTCCGAGCGGCCCCGGCTCCTCGGCGGAGCCCCTGAGAACGGCGTCGAGTGGCTGGTCGGCAGGCGCCCAAGGCTCCCGACGATCAACGCGACGATGCTGACCAGGTACATCTGCCCCACCAGCGCCTCGATGATCGCGAACGAGCGCCCGATCTGAAGCTCGGCGACCAGGTCGCCGTAGCCGACGGTCGTGAGGGTCGAGTAGCTGAAGTACAGGTAGTTGGAGCTGTTGTCGGCCACCCCGTACTTGAAGAAGGCGGTCGACGCCTGCGAGCCGATGATCCCGAAGAGGAAGGTGAAGATCAGGCCAATCAGCAGGTAGACGCTCAGGACCCCGATCACGGTGCGCACCGTCACCCGGCTCCGCGCCCTCATATCGCTCAGGACGCCAACGACGATCGCGATCGGCGCGAAGGCGATCAACAGCAGGTTGATGAGCTGAGCGTCGAACTGCCCGAGCGTCGCGAAGCCCGCCAGGGCGATCACCGACACCGCGACCGCGACGACGATCAGGGCCAGCAGGATCCGGTCGACTGCGCCGTGGATCCCACCGACGCTGAGCGCCAGGTACAGCGTGCCGGACGCGAGGAGCACGATGACGAGCCGCGCCCACTCGCTGTCCGACGCCGCGACCTGAAACCCGATCGTCGACAGGATCAGGATCAGGATCGCGAGGTATCGCGCGGTGTCGGCGCGGCGGAAGGCGGGGAACCCCTTTGCCATGGCTCGTGGGGTTTCGCCCACGGGGCGACCGCCCCTTCCGCTGGCAGGCATCGCCCGCCACCGGCACGTGGAGTGCGCCTACCCGCTAGGGCTGGTCGCGCTTGTCGGCCGAATCGTCATCGCCGCCGAGTGAGCCCTTGAGCTCGCGAATTCCGGAGCCGACGGCTCGCCCGATCTGGGGGAACTTGCTCGGGCCGAACAGGATGATCACCACCACGGCGATCACCAGAAGGTGAATTGGATTGTCGAGGCCGCTGAACAAGCAGGGAGATCGTAGACCTCCGGGCCTCCCGGCCGTCGCAACTGCCGCTAGTTCGCCTCGGCCATCGCCGCGCGCTTGGCGCGGATGTCGTCGAGCTGCTCGGAGATCCAAACACCGGGGTCGCGCTCGCGCACGATCTCGCGCAGGCGGGCGGCGCGGATCCGCCGCTCCTCCGGGTCCATGGTGAGTGCCCGGTACATGGTGTCGGCCTGCTCCTGGATGTCGAAGGGGTTGACCGAGAGCGCGCAGTCGCCGAGCTCCTCGTGGGCGCCGGTGTTCTCGGACAGCATCACAACGCCGTCGCGCGTGTTCACCGCCGGTGCCTCCTTGGCGACCAGGTTCATGCCGTCGAAGAGGGAGTTGACGATCAACAGGTCGAAGTGCTTGTAGCGCGCGACCGCCTCGGGGAAGTTCTCGTAGATCCGGAGGTCGATCGGCATCCAGTCGGTCGTGCCGTGACGGTGGTTGACGACGGCGACCAGCGCCTCGATCCGCTCCAGGTACTCGGCGTACTCCGGAACGTCGGTTCGTGACGGCTGCAGGTGGGCGACGAAGGTGACCTTCTCGCGGAACTCGGGGTGCTGCTGGAGGAACGTGTCGAAGGAGGTGAAGCCCCGAAGGACGTTCTTCGACAGGTCGGCGCGGTCGACTCGGAGGATCATGTGATCGCGGCGGCGGCGCAGGAGTTCCTCCTCGTACTCAAGGACCTGGTCGGACTCCGCGGCGCGGTCGAGCCGCCCGGCATCGATGCCAAGGGGGTAGGCGCGGACCCAGGTCTCGCGCCCCGAGTGCAGGACCGTGCCACGCTCGTAGTCCACCTCGACCTCCATCAGCTCCCGGCAGCAGGCCAGGAAGTTGCGGCAGTACGCCGTGGTGTGGAAGCCGATGATGTCGTTGGCGAGCAGACCCCGGAAGATCTCCTCGCGCATGCGGCCGGGCAGGATCCGCCAGCTGTCCGGCTGTGACCAGGGGATGTGGACGAAGTGGTGGAGAAAGGCGTCCGGCCGGGCGTTCCGCACCAGGGCCGGGCATGTGTACAGGTGGTAGTCGTGGAACATCACGAGCGGATGGGGCTCGTCCTCGATCGCGGCGAGGACCGACCGGGCGATGTCCGCGTTCACGGCCTTGTAGCCGTAGTCCCACGCGTCGGCCTCCTCGCGGCGGATGTCCGGCGCGTTCGACAGGTCCCAGAGGTAGTGCTGGATGAACCAGAGGATCGGGTTTGCGATGACGTTGTAGAAGCGGTCGTAGGCCTCGGCGTCGCTCTCGACCATGAGGACCTCGTAGGTGACGCCGTCGAGCTCCAGCGTGACCGGCTCCCCACCGGCCTCACGGCTCACCGCGATGTCCTCGTCGGTCATCGCCGACGCGATCCAGAGGGCGCCGCGATGCGCCACCAGCCCGCTGAGCGCCGTGACCAGGCCGCCCCCTCCCCGCCGTACGGTGCGCTCCCCCTCCGGACCCAGCTCGAACTGCGCCGGCCCCCGGTTGGAGACGATCACCAGGCGGGGATCGTCGCTCACACGTCCATCTCCCCGAACAGTCGGAGCCAGTCCCGGAGCAGCCGCGGCGTGAGGAAGTGCTCGCGGGCGCGCTCCTTGCCGGCCCGGCCGAGCTGCTTGGCGAGGCCCGGGTCCCTCAACACCTCGATCGTCCGCTCGGCAGCCTCCTCGGGGGAGGAGACGAGGTAGCCGGTCTCGCCGTCCCTCACCTGCAGCGGAATCCCGCCGACGTCACCGGCGATGACCGGCCGGACCTTCCAGAGGGCCTCGGTGACCGTGAGGCCGAACCCCTCCCGGAGCGACTTCTGCATCACGACGTCGGCCTGCGACTGAAACGCGTTCACCTCGATCGCGCCCACGTTGTTGAGGTTGTTCAGGATCTTGATGTCGGGGTCGCCGTCCGCGTAGTTGAAGGTCTCGTGGAAGAACTCCCAGCCCTCGGGGTCGTCGGTGGCCATCGAACCCACGAGGGCCAGCTGGACCTCGGGCATCTCCTCGCGGACGAGCCTGAAGGCGTCGATGACGCCCTTGGGGTCCTTCCAGGGGTCGAAGCGGGAGACCTGGCAGATCAGTGGCCGGTCCGTGTCGATGCCGAACTGCTGGCACACGAACGCAGCGTCCTCGGGGGAGAGGGCCATGTTCTTCGGCGAGAGCGGGTCGATCGCCGGCGGGATCATCTTGACGTGGCCGTCCATCCCGGCCGGGACGTACTGCTCCATGTGGTAGATCGACTCGTCGTACTCCCTGATCAGGGGCAGGAGCCGGCCGAGTGTCTCCTGGTTCGGCGTGGAGAGGTCGATGTGGCAGCGCCAGATCCAGCGCCGGGCGTGGTTGGTCGCACCCGCCCGCAGGCCAGCCGGCTGCGGGTCGTGGACGATGATCACGTCCCAGTCGTCGTCGAGGCTCTGCGCGTTCATGGCGTTGTAGGCCTCGAACACCTCCCACTGCTGGTCGGAGATCGACTGCGGGTCGCCCTGGAGGGAGTTGTGCATCAGCTTCGTGACGTTGAAGAACTCCTCGCGGCCGAGGATCACGCGCCAACTCACGTCGAGTCCGACATCCCGCATGAGCGGCACGAGCGTGTAGAGAATCTCCGACACGCCGCCGCCGAACGCGGTGGCGCTCACGTGCAGCACCCGCTTGCCCGCGAGCGGGGCGGCCAGTTCCCGGATCTCCTCCACCAGGCCACGACCCACGAGATGGGTGTAGTCGGCGAGGGACCGATCGCCTAGGGCGACGTCCTGAAGCATTGCGGCAACATAGCGGCGCCCGCGCGCCGGTGGCTAGACAAGGGCGCGCGCGAGGCGGTCGATGCCCGCGTCGATCTCCGTCACGATCCGGGCATGGAGCTCGGCGGTGGCCGCGGTGACGCACGACAGCTGGTACTCGGCGCCTGAGCCGAGCATCGGGTAGGCGCCAAGCGGGCCGCCCCAGGCGTCAGTCACCACGGCGCCGGCCTCCTCGCAGATCAGGATCGCCGCCGCCACGTCGTAGGGCGAGTTGTTCAGAACCACCCCGCCGCCGACGCGCTCGAACTCCTCCCGCATGCCGGGGATCTCCGCGATCAGCCTCGCGCCCGGCTCGACGTAGGCGTCGAGTTGGCCGGTGACCACGCGGGTCATGTCGAAGGTGGCGGAGCCGAGGTCGAAGGTTCCACCGCCCACGGACGAGGCGTCGATCAGCTCGCCGACCACCTCGGCGATCCGGCGCACCGGCCGCCCGCGGAGGCCGTACGCCCAGAACATCCGCGAGAGCTCGGTGTTCGACGACAGCGCAGGAGCCGGGTCCAGGCCCTTGCCGCGCTCGGCGACGAATGCCTGGCCGGACTTGATCTCGACCACGCAGCCGATCGTCACGTCGCCGATGGTGGGGTCCCCGTCGCCGAGCGGCGCGAGCGCCACCGAGACGCAGGCGGCCTCGAAGCCGGCCATCGCCGGCCGGGTTCCGTCGATGGGATCGACGATCAGGACCCATTCGGGGTCGCCCGCCGGGGTGACGAGCCCGCGGTCCTCCGAGTAGAAGGCCACCTCCGGCGCGCGCTCGGCCAGGAACTGCTCCATGAACGCCTCGGCGCGCTCGTCGATGGCGAAGGTGACATCGCCGCCTGCGCCCGCGCCCGAGTGCTTCCGCCCGGCGTGCTGCCCTAGCTCCGGGGCGACCTCCTCGCGAAGCGCCGTCGCGAGATCGAGGACGACGCTTCGCAACTCGAGCACTAGCCGCTGCTCGGCCGCTCGCCCAGCTTCACGTCTACGGTCTGCGTCTTGCCGTCGCGGATGATCTGGACCTGCACGGTGTCACCCGGGTTGTAGTGAGTGATCAGCTGAGGCAGGTCGGACTCGTTGACGATCTGGTGGCCGTCGATCGCCGTGATCACGTCGCCGCCGGTCCTGACCTCCTGGCCCTGGAAATGGATCGTCTGATTCGCGGCCTGGATGCCGGCCTGATCGGCCGGGCCGCCGGGAATCACCTTCGCCACGATCGCGCCGTTGTCCGTCGGCAGGCCGAGCCGATCGGCGAGCTGTGGGTAGAGCGGCTCGGTCGTGACGCCGATGTATGGGTACTTGACCTCGCCGTTTTGGCGCAGCTCGTCGAGCGAGTGGGCCACGAGGCCGATCGGCACCGCGAAGCCGACGCCCTCGTTGCCGCCGGAGTTGGTGCTGATCTGCTGGTTGATCCCGATCACGTGGGCGTCGGCGTCGAGCATGGGGCCGCCGGAGTTTCCCGGGTTGATCGCGGCGTCAGTCTGGATCGCCCCGTCGATCTGGAATTTGGTAAGCGACTGGATCGAGCGGTCCGTGGCCGACACCACGCCGACCGAGAGCGACTGCTCCTGGTCGAACGGACTGCCGATTGCGGCAACCGGCTGGCCGACGGTGACCTTCTCGCTGGTCGCGAGCGTCAGCGGCTTGAGGTCGAGCCCGTTCGGATCGACCTTGAGCAGGGCCACGTCGGCGTTCGGGTCGAAGCCCACGATGTCCGCCCGCACCCGGTTGCGGTCGCCGAACTGGACGTAGACCTCCTTGGCCTCGTGGATGGGGCCGCTCCCCGGGCTGTCCGCGTCGGTGACCACGTGCGCATTGGTGGCGATCTCGCCATTGCTGTTGATCACGAACCCGGATCCCTCGGCCGCCGAGCCACCGCCCCCGCCGAGGATGCTGGAGAGGCTGCCGCCGGGGAAGATCGAGAGGATGGTCACCACTCCCGGCGAGGCCGACTGGTAGATCGCCTCCGGATTGAAGCTCCCACCCTGGGACTGCACCACGACGGTCTTCTGCGGCGAGCTCTGGGTGGACTCGACCGTGGTGACCGAGCCCGAGTCACTCGTGCTGCTGCCGCCGCCTCCCCCGCAGGCGCCGACCGCGATCGCGGCCGCGGCCAGCAGGCACGCCGCCGCCGCGCGTCGCGCCCTCACGCCGGGACCCCGCCGGGGAGCCTCAGCTCGAATCGAGTCCGGCCGCGGCCGGACTCGACCGCCAGCTCGCCCTGCATGCGCATCGCCAGCTCGCGCGCGATCGCCAGGCCGAGGCCGGAGCCGCTGACGCGGTCGCCCGTGTAGAAGCGGTCGAACACCCGATCTCGAATGTGTGGGCCGATGCCCGGTCCGTTGTCGGCGACCACAAGGCTCGCCGACCCGTCCCGCCGCTGAGTTGAGATGGAGATGGAGGTTCCCTCCGGAGTGTGCGTCAGTGCGTTGTCGAGGAGGATACGGATGATCTGCGCGACCCGGTCGGCGTCCGCCATCGCGGTCGCGGCGCCGTCGGCGTCGACCTCGACCGGAGAGGAGTGCTGCTCGGCCGCGGGCCCGAACTCGTCCGCCACCCGGTGCGCGACCGAGGCCAGGTCCACCTCGTCCGCGCTCACCTCCATCACGTCGGCGTCGAGCTTCGAGAGGTCGAGGAGATCGGCGGTCAGCTTGGTCAGCCGCGCGATCTGCTCGCGCATCGTCCGTACGAACTCCGCCCGCACGGCGGGGTCGGGCTCATCCTCGTCGAGCAGCTCGACGAACCCGCCAAGGGAGAAGATCGGCGTCCGCAGCTCGTGCGAGGCGTTTGCGATGAACTCCTTCCGCGCGCCGTCGAGACGCGCGAGGCGTTGCTGCATCTCGTTGAAGGTGGCCGCGAGCTGGCCGACCTCGTCGGTGCCCTCGTCGGGGATCGGCGTCGAGAAGTCGCCCTCGGCGACCTTCTGCGCAGCCTCCTCCAGCCGGTTGAGGCGCTTGGCGTGCGCGCGGGCGGCGAACCATCCCGCGGCCAGCGCCAGGATCAGCGCGATCCCTCCCGCGATCAGGATCTGACGCCGGATCAGGGCCACCGTGTCGTCCACGTCGCCGAGCGGCGTCGATGAGACGGCGACCCAGCGGAGATTCCCGTTGACCGAGATCGGCACCGCTATCTCCCCGGTTCGCTCCCCGTCGATCTCCTCGGTCGCCGACGAGACCTGCCCGCTCGATACCGCAGCCGTGGCGGCAGGGGAGCTCGGCAGGATCGCCGTGCGCTTGAGGTGCGAGTCGACGACCACGACGTTCGAGCCACCCGAGCCGGGCTTGACGCCCAGGATCGTCACCCTGGCGTCACCGCGCTGGGCCGCGTCCCTGACCAGCCGGCGGATCTGCGCCTGCGACGCGCCGTTGCGCATCGCGCTGTCGAGGCGCGCGCTCTCCGCCGTGGCCACGTCCTCCAGCCGCTGGAGCTTCTGCGCCGTCAGGTTCGACCGCAGCTGCGGCACCACGTACAGGTAGATGAAGCCAACGGCCGCCGCCGTGATCAGGAAGAACAGGATCGCGAGCCTGTTGCGGACGCTTGCGCCGATCAAACGCCCCTCCGTTCCCGGTTCTCTATTCGTCCTTGTCGCGGAAGCGATAGCCGACGCCGCGCACCGTGAACAGGTACTCGGGGGAGCGCGCGTCCCGCTCGAGCTTCTCCCGAAGGTGGCGAATGTGGACGTCGACGGTGCGCGGGTCCCGGTAGGCGGAGTCTCCCCAGACCTGCTCGAGGAGCATCTCGCGCGTCTGGACCCGGCCCGGCGAACGGGCAAGCGCGGCGAGGATCTCGAACTCGACGTAGGTGAGGTCGGCGCGCTTGCGGCGCACGGTGACGACGCGGCGCTCGAAGTCGATCTTGAGACCACCCGCGGCGATCGGCTCCTCACCGCCCGGCCGGCTGCCGATCATCTCGGCGCGGCGCAGCGCGGCCCGGACGCGGCTGCGGAACTCACGGACCGAGAACGGCTTCGTGATGTAGTCGTCGGCGCCCATCTCCAGGCCGAGCACCTTGTCGATCTCATCGTCCTTCGCCGTGAGCATGATGATCGGCACCTGGCTCCGGCTCCGCATCCGACGGCAGACCTCGATGCCGTCGAGCTTCGGCAGCATGATGTCCAGAACGACCAGGTCGAATCGCTGCTCGGCGAAACGGTCCAGCGCCTCGCGGCCGTCGTGCGCGGGAACGACCTCGTAGCCCTCCTTTCGCAGGGGGTAGGTCAGAAGCGTCTGCACGGACTGCTCGTCGTCGACGAGCAGGATGCGTGCCGACGAAGCGTTCGCTCCAGCCACGTTCAGCCCTGAAGGGTAATTTCAAAACCACCTATCAACCGCACCAGCCAGTTTCAGGGCTAAAGCCCCTCACTAGAGAACACCCACCCCATGATCGACTTCCGCATCTACCGTGCAGGCTTCGCACCGGCCGTGGCGGCGGTCGTCGTGCTGCTGTTCGCGCTCACGGCGCCGCCCGATCCGCTGCCGACAACGGTGACGCCGGCGGAATTCGACGGTCAGGCGGCAACACGGCTGGCGCACCAGGTCGTCGACATGGCGCCCGACCGGACCCCCGGCAGCGAGGGCGACTCGCGGGTCGGGGACTTCGTCGCGCAGCGCTTCGCGCAGGTCGACGGAGGCGAGGTCTCCGAGCAGAACTTCACCGGGCAGCTGGACGGCAACGACGTCGACATGCGGAACGTGATCCTCACGCTGCCGGGCAACTCGGCCCGGACCGTCGTGGTGATGGCGCCACGCGACTCGGCCGGCGGTCCGGGCGCGGCGTCGAGCGCCGCCGCCACCGGGATGCTCCTCCAGCTCGTCAATCAGCTCCGGACCCAGAGCCACAACAAGACGCTGGTCTTCGTGTCGACCGACGGGTCGAGCGCCGGCGCCGCGGGCGCGAGCGAGTTCGCCCAGAACTACTCGCAGCGGGACGAGATCGACGCGGTGATCGACCTGTGGCAGCCCGGCTACGCAAACCCGCGGCCGTCCTTCGTCCTCGAGTCGTCCGCCGGCCCACAGAGCCCGCCGGCGCAGCTCGCCCGCACCGCCGAGCGCGTGTTGTCGGATCAGACGCCCCACAAGCAGGGGGCCGAGGGGATGCTCGGCGCCCTGGCGGACCTGGCGGTGCCGAGCGGGCTGGGCGAGACGGCCGTGCTGATCCAGAGCGGCCTCGAGTCGGTGGGCCTCTCGTCGGCCGGGGAGCGGCCACTGCCCGCGTCCCAGGACCAGGTCGCGAACCTGTCGCCGCAGACGGTGACCGACTTCGGGC
>DASQCL010000249.1:0-2131 GCA_035634715.1 Solirubrobacterales bacterium | reverse complement strand
CCTCCTCTACGGAGGATCGATCGGCCTCGTCTGGGCTCGCCGCCGAGCTGCCGCGGCGTGGGTCCTCGGACCCGCAGTGATCGCCTTCCTCGTCGCCAACCTCTTCGACTGGCCGTGGCACGTGCCCGCGTCCGGCGCGGTGTTCGCGATCGCCCTTGGGGCGCTCGTCGGCTGCCGGGGTCAGCCCACGGCCGAATAGCATCGTGGCCTTGGACCTGAAGACGATGACCTACGCCCGCGACGGGCGCGTCGCGCGGATCACCCTCGACCGGCCCGAACGGGGCAACGGCATCACGCTGGAGATGCCGCGCGAGCTCGCGGCCTGCGTTGAACGCGCGAACCTGGACCCGGAGGTCCACGCCATCGCGCTCTCGGGGAACGGATCCGGGTTCTGCGGCGGCTACGACCTCGTGGCGTCGGCGGAGGGCCGGATGTCTGGCGAGTTCGGCGAGGGCGACGTCCCGGTGGGCTCGCCTGTTGATCCCGCGGTCATGGCGGCGAACCACGACCCGGACGGCACCTGGGACCCGGTCATCGACTTCCAGATGATGTGGAGGAACGTGCGCGGTTTCATGAGCCTGTTCCACTCGGAGAAGCCGGTGCTCTGCAAGGTCCACGGCTTCTGCGTCGCGGGCGGGACCGACATGGCGCTCTGCTCCGACCTGCTGGTGACCGCCGACGACGCCCGCATCGGCTACCCGCCGGCGCGGGTCTGGGGTGTGCCGACCACTGCTCTTTGGGCCTGGCGCATCGGGCCCGCCCGCGCCAAGCGCCTGCTCCTGACCGGCGACTCGATCACGGGTGCCGAGGCGATGGAGTGGGGGCTCGCGAGCGAGTCGGCGCCCGCGGCCGAGCTCGACGCTCGGTTCGAGGCATTGCTCGAGCGGGTGGCCCGCCTGCCGGTGAATCAGCTCGTGATGCACAAGCTGTTGGTCAACCAGGCCGCCTACGCGCAGGGCCTTCACGCGACCCAGGTCCTGGGCACGTTCTTCGACGGCACCGCGCGCCACACGCCCGAGGGCTATGGATTCACGAAGCGGGCCGCGGAGGCCGGCTGGCGCGAGGCCGTTCGCGAGCGCGACGAGCCCTTCGGCGACTCGGCGTTCAGCTGATAGGCGCCGGTACGCTCCCCGCCCCGATGGCAACCCCCAACCCCGAGATCACCACCGAGAGCATTCAGGAGCGGATCGCCGGCAGCTTCCCGGCCGACATGGGGGTCGAGGCCCTGGAGCTGACCGACGAGCGCTGCCGCGGGCGGATCATCGTCGACGACCGCCATCTCCACCCGGGGCGGCTGGTCCACGGTGGGGCGTGGGTGGCGCTCGCAGACTCGGTGGCGGCGTGGCAGACCTTCCGCCACCTGCCGCCCGGCTACGACTTCACGACGATCGAGATGAAGCTGAACGTGCTCGCCGGAGGGCGACCCGGCGACGAGCTGATCGCGACGGCCGAGCACCTGCACGCGGGTCGCACCACGCACGTCGTCGAGGTCCGCGTCCATCGCGGCGACCGCCTGGTCGCCAACCTGCTGGTTACGCAGCTGGTCCTGGCCCCGCCCCCGCAGGGGGCTTAGTCGCCGATCGAGCAGTCGTCGTCGAGGTCGGAGAGCCGCCCGAGCAGTGCGCTCAGCGACTCGATCTCCTCCTCGCTGAGGCGCTCGCCCATCAGCCGTTCGACCTCCGCGAGATGGGCCGGTGAGCATTCGCGGAGCTTTTTCATGCCGGCGTCGGTGAGCACGGCGTAGGTCACGCGCGCGTCCTTCGCGCACGCCTTCTTCCCAACGAGTCCGGTCGCCTCCAAGCGATCCAGCATCCGTGTGATGCCCGAGGGCGAGATCCGCACCTCCCGCGAGAGGTCGATCCGTCGCATCGCGTGATCGTCCTGGCGGGAGAGCAGGAACAGCACCTCGTACTCGCTCATCGCGAGCCCGTACTGCTCCTCGAGCAGGGTGCTCAGCTGGCGGGTGAGCGTGGCATGCGCCCCCATGAGATGGCCGAACGCCTCCGTCGACCGTAGAGATGTTTTTGGAGTCAACTGTTGCACAATCAAGTATCTGCTATAGTTTTTGTTTGACGAGTCAAGTATAGCCACTCAATAGGAGGCACTTCAATGGCAACGGTAACTGAGAAAA
>DASQCL010000248.1:0-12574 GCA_035634715.1 Solirubrobacterales bacterium | reverse complement strand
GAAAGGCTCGATCGTGTCGCTCGGAGGAGTCATGGTCGGCGGGCGACTGCTGGCGGGGGTGGCGAGCCGATATATCCGGACCTGGCCCGGAGCTGCCGGATCGGCCTGCTACTCGGAAACGATCCCATTCACGCAAGAACTCAAGGAGACGGCCGCCGACTTCGTTACGAGGCTCGGATGGGAAGGAATCTTCGAGCTTGAGTTCTTTGAGCGGCCCGAAGGAGAGCTTGCTCCAATCGACTTCAATCCACGCATCTATGGCTCACTCGCGCTTGCGGGTGCCTCCGGCGTTCCCCTGGCCACGATCTGGTGCGATTTGATTCGTGGAGCAGCGCAGCCGAGCCAATTCGCTCCCCCCGGCTTTCGATATCGTTGGGAAGATGGCGACGTGCGGAATGCGGGGGGGGCGCTGCTGCGCGGGGCATTGGGGAAGGCGGCCTCGATCATGCGGCCGCGGAGGCGAACGGTTCACGCTTACCTATGGGCCTCCGACCCACTGCCGGCCTTGGCTCGAGTGCAACAGGCGAGCCGGCATCGTCGCGGGATGAAGCGGCCCGCTGAAGAGTCGGGCGGGGATGCCCCCCCGCCCGACACCACGATGGCGCCTGCCGAACAGGATCGAGGCGGAAGGCACGGCGCCGCGCGGCGCGCCCCGTCGGTCGCGGTGATCGGAGCGGGTCCGTACGGATTGTCAGCCGCGCATTTCTGTCGTCACGCGGGAGCGGACGTGCGGAGCTTTGGTCGTTCGATGGACTTTTGGTCGAACGGCATGCCGGCGGGCATGATTCTGCGCTCCCGTTGGCGCTCGTCACATATCGCGAACCCGACGGGCGCGCTCTCGCTGGACCGCTTCGAGGACGAAATCGGCCGGCGACTCCCCGACCACATCGCCCTTGGGGACTTCATCGAGTACGGGCGCTGGTACCAACGGCGCGTGATTCCCGACCTCGATCAGCGCATCGTAGAGCGAGTCGATAGGAGCTCCCACGGGTTTGAACTCACGCTGGAGGATGGGGAGACCTATGAAGCGGAACGGGTGATTGTCGCAACGGGTCTAAACGGATTCGACTACAGGCCGCCGGAGTTCTCCGACATTTCCCCCGGCCTCGTGAGTCATACCGTTGAGCATCGCGACCTCGCGTCGTTCGCCGGTAAGCGTGTACTCGTGATTGGAGCCGGCCAAAGCGCACTCGAGTCCGCGGCGCTTCTCCACGAGGTTGACTCCCGAGTCGAAGTGGTGGCCCGAGCGGAATCCCTTCTCTTCCTGCCTCCAGAGGAAATCACGGGGCTTGTGAGGCGAGCCAATGCCGCCATCATGCCGCCAACCGATGTCGGAGGACGCGTGACCGGTTGGGTCGCAGCGGCGCCTGACATGTGCACGCGGCTTCCAACCGGCTTGCGCTCGTCCGTCGCGGTTCGGGTCTTGCGGCCAAAGGGGGCCGATTGGCTGCGCCCACGGCTGGCTGACGTCACGGTCACGCTCGGCCGACACGTGACGCAGGCATCGTCCGACGGGGAGGTCCACGTCGTTCTCGACGACGGCTCCGAGCGGTCGGTCGACCATGTCCTGCTCGGCACGGGCTACCACATCGATGTCGCCTCCTACCAATTCCTCTCGCGTGATCTGGTGACACAGCTGGATCTTCGAGGTGGGTACCCCATGCTTGGCCGCGGGCTGGAGTCATCGGTGCCGGGCCTGCATTTCGTCGGGGCGCCCGCCGCCTACAGCTTCGGCCCGATCATGCGTTTCGTGGTGGGAACCTGGTACGCCGCGCCGGCCGTGGCGGAGAAGGCCCTGGAGCGACGCGGGAGGCCCCTGCGCCTCGCCTACCGACCCCGGCGCCAGTCGGGCGCTCGTCAGGAGCCACGACCATCGCTGCCCGCGCTCGACAAAAACGGTGATGGACTCGGCACGGATCCGCCATCCGTCCCGAGTCGGGATGCGGCCGCGACGCGATCCGGCGACGTCACCGACCGGGGCTGACTGAACTCGCGGTCCTTCAGGCCGCTGCGGAGACGATCCGGATGCCCAGGGTTGAAATGCTCGAAGTCGTAGGAGAGCGCAGGCTTCGCCGCTGACACCGCGTGGGTCGAGCCCTCGGCCGCTTCCCCCGGTGGGCCTCCCGCAGATTTCCTCGCATAGGACACCGCCGAATTGCCGACTCGAGCGGGCTCGGTCCTACGCCGGACCGCCGCCGGCGTGCCCGGCGTGCACTCTCGCCGCACTGAACATTCGTCCATCCAGGCAAATTCGGGCTCACTTGACCGGCCACCGGGGCCGATCGGAGGTGCGAAAGGGCAACCCAATAGGACTGGGTCCCTCGACAAAGGCAAACCCGCCGTGAGGCGGGGACGCAAAGCCAGAGGTCTCGCAGCGCGAGATGGCTCGGTTACCGAAAGGAATACCCGTGTCGACAGCATGGACGCATGGCCGCGGCACACTCGTGATCGTCGTGGGCGCGATCTCCCTCATCGCCGCCCTGCTCATCTCGACGCCTGATGCCGTGGGACATACGCATGCCTTCAAGCCGGTCCGAGCGGCGACGCACCAGTTGGTGTTCAGGCCGCACGGACTTGCGCCTGGGAGCGTTCGCCGGGCTCGTGTACGGGTTGGGTTCGGCCACCAGGGCCACAGGAAGAGCGTCGCGCGCTGGCGGGTTCGAACGGCGATCAGAACCCATGCGGCGCTCGCTGTCAACAAGCCGACGCACGCGCGCCGAGGCGTGCTGCGCGTGGCCGGCAAGCCGACACAAGCCCACGGCACGCCGCAACCCCACGGCAAGGTCGGGCTGAGTGTCTCGGTCGGGGGTTCGGGCGCCGGGTCCATCACCGGCCCCGGAATCAACTGTCCCGGAGACTGCTCGGAGACCTACGCGAACGGGGCCAACGTCACGCTGAGTGCGAGTGCAGGAAATGGTTCCTCGTTCGGGGGCTGGTCGGGCGACTGCTCGGGCGGTGGCGCGAGCTGCCAGGTGGCGATGACCTCCGATCGATCCGCCGGCGCGAACTTCGTCGCCTCCACCCCGCAGACCGGCACGCTCAAGGTCTCGGCGGCGGGCTCGGGCAGCGGCAGCATCACCGGCCCTGGAATCAACTGTCCCGGAGACTGCTCGGAGACCTACGCGAACGGGGCCAACGTAACCCTGAACGCCTCCGCCGCGAGCGGTTCCTCGTTCGGGGGCTGGTCGGGCGACTGCTCGGGCGCTGGCGCGAGCTGCCAGGTGGCGATCAACGGTGACGCCTCCGCATCGGCCGCGTTCGATCCGAGCGATGGCGTCACGCCCTTCTACTCGAGCTCGAGCCCATTCAATACCCCGGTGCCCGCCAACCCGACCGTGGCACCGAATTCGTCTCAGATCGTGCAACGGCTAGCGAGCCTTGGGCCGCCGGCGGCCAACAACGCCGGCGCCGCCGGTACCCCTATGGACTGGTCCCACCCCGTCTATTTCGCGAAGGCCTCCGATCCGGTCTACACGATTCACCAGACTGGTTGGGCCAACCCTGACGTCGAGGGCCGGCAAATCCACATTCCCGTCGGTGCGAAGCCCGCGGGAGGTGACGATGCCTCGTTCAGCGTCGTCGACACGGACGGCTGGGAGTACGACTTCTGGCAGGCACAGGCCCCGAGCGGAAACGGCGGAACCTTCACCGCCAATTTCGCCAAGCGCGCACCGTGGGACGGAAACGGCCTGGGTACGAGCGGCACGCCATATCAGGGAGGCATCACCGCCGCCGGCTTCTCGAACCAGGCCGGGGTGATCCGTCTATCCGAGATGAAGGCGGGCGTGATCAACCATGCCCTGTTCATGAGCGTCCGTGGCTGGAACGGCCGGGTCTGGCCTTCGGCGAAACTCTCCGGCACCACCGGTGAGGTGGCCGATCCCAACGCTCCCGCGATGGGACAGCATTTCTGGCTCGACATGACCCAGCCTCAGATCGACGCCCTGTCCGTCCCGGAGTGGCAGAAGATCATCCTGCGCGCAATGGCCAAGTACGGGATGTACGTAGGCGACAACGGAGGCTCGCCGTGGGCGCTGCAGTTCGAGTCAGGTGACAACTACACGAGCTTCGGCCAACAGGACCCCTGGATCGCCTACGCACAGGCGCAGGGGATCACGGGGTCGTACAACTCATCGATCGGCCACGACGTCTACTACTTCAACTTCAAGAATGCTGTCGACTGGGGCAGCAAGCTGAAGGTGCTGGAACCCGGGCAGTAGAAGCGAGATCTCACTCGAGATCTTCTCGCGGCGTTCGTTCCACGCGCTGCCTTCAGGCGCGCGCCAACCGCTCCGACGGATCCGCGACCGGCTGACGAGCGCCGATTGAGGAGACTTGATCAAGGGACGAGCGCCCGCCGACGAGCGTTCGATAGAGACGCGCCGCGACCGGAAAACGAGGGTGGCAGGTGATCGGATCGACCAACCGAGTTCGCACAACCTCCCGCGTCGACACAGGCACGCTCCATTTTCGCTCCGGGTCGCCCCGCAATAGCTGGGTGTGAGCGATCGCATCCCGCAGCTCCTCCTTCGCCTCGTCGTCCAGCCGAAGATTGAGCAGGTCCAAGCCGAACCGGTCGTTGAGCAGGGAGATAGGCAGACCCGGATCGGCGACCAACTCGTCGAACGGGCATACCGCAAAACGGTCCCGAAGGGGAACGAGACGGCGATAGAACGCGATGTACGACTCGAGGCCCAAACGGACATGCATGGCCATGCCCTGGTACGTGATCAGCGAGGCGATCGCGACGCTCGGCTCCCTGATCAGCACGACCGTCGGAATGCCGCGCTCGACGGCTCGCCTCACGTCGCCGGCGGCGTGCAGATGATGGGCTATCCGGCACTCCGGATTGCTCCGCCACACGGCGTAGGTCGCCAGCGTGTTGCCCGAGCGCTGGAATCCGTCGATGCAGACCTCCGTCCCATGGGTGAGGCGGCCTCCATCGCCGACCGCCCTCAACGACAACGTGCGCGCGAGCAGCCGCGAACGGGAGATCGGTATCCGGGTAGCGAACCAGGCGTTTCGCACGGGATGCCGGAGGAGAGGCTCGAGGTTCGATCGGCCCCTTGCATGGCCGAAACTCGGATCAGCGGGCAAGATCCGAAACCTCCGGAGACGACGCGGCGATGCCGGCATCCCTGCGGCGCCAGCACCAGTCCGGCCACTCGATCCCGTGGCGCGCCTTGCGCCGATCATGGAAGGAGCGCAGGAGCGAGAGCGGCACCAGCCGCAGGGCGGCGACGGCCACGGCGACCAGCGCGCGGTCAAGAGAGTTGAGAGATCCCGAGCGCTGGTGTCGCCCCTCGAAACTGGTGTTCCGCCGCCAGGGGAGGTCGAGCATGCTGTCGGTGAACCGCACCCCTAAAAACGCACAGATCCGCTCGGTTTCGCGCGCAGGGTTCGCGGACAGGGCTTCATAGCTCGTCGACCGGCACCGGTCGCATTCGCGGCAGAAACGCGCCAGCCAGCGCTGGTTTAGGGAGTAGGTCAGGCACATGCTGAGCAGCCTCAGAAGTCGTCTGGGATACCGCAGCGGCTCATCTCCGTCGAGCCTGAGCTGTGAGGCGATCACCGGCTCCGGACGGCGCTCGATCCCGACGAAGCGGGCATCAGGGAAGGCGGCTGCGAGCTCCTCCGCCAACAGAGTGTGCGTAGGCGACTTCTCGATCCATAGCTGCACGCCGCCACGCCGGCGGGCCATCTCATCCATCACGTTTCGGAAGGCCTCCGGATAGCTGCCCGGTCGGTCGCTCAACAACCAATCAGGAGGCAGGCCCGTGAGCATGTAGTAGTCGCTGGTCGTGAATTCCGCCGCAAACCGGCGGAAGTTCAGATCGTCGTCGAGATCTCCGTAAGCGCGCGCGAAATGGGAGAAGAAGATGCTCTCGTGGATCCCGAAGTGATCCTCCGCCTGGACCGCGACCGCATTCGGATGATTGGCCAGTACGTTGGCCAACCATGTCGTGCCCGAGCGCTGCAGGCCGAGGACGAATACAGGAGTGGGACTTGAACCGGATCCGCTCAACGCGACCGTAGAATACGGTCCGACCAGCGGCGGCGTCAGTCGTCGGGGGCGAGGCGCGAGAAAGCGAGTGACTGTGCGGTTCATCCGGGCCCGGGGTTCCAGGCCGCCATTCCTCTGCTCGGCCGATTGTCGCAGGCGTCGAGGCCGGCGATCCTCTTCGCACTGGAGCCGGTGCTTCGCCACATCGCCGGCTCCCCGCAAGAAGTGAGCTCAGACCAGCCGAAGTCGTCGTCCCTTCGGGGCGGAATCGCCTGGTCGCTGCTCACCTTCGTCGGCACCAAGGCGCTGACCTTCATCGCCACCCTGGTCCTCGCGCGTCTGCTCGTTCCGTCCGAGTTCGGCGTGCTCGCGGCGGTGCTCGCGTTCGTGACCCTGCTCGAGCAGGTGAGCGACCTCGGGATGAAGGCAACGGTGATCTACGACAGCGAGAAGGGCGTGACGGAACGCGTCCAGACAGCGTTCACCATGAACCTCATCTTCACCGCCGTGCTCACCGCGGTCGCCGTGGCCCTGGCGCCCCTGATCGCGCGGTTCTTCGGTGCCGAGTCGCACACGATCCTGTTCAGGATCGCGGCGCTCGATCTGCTGCTCACGGGGCTGGGGAACATCCACGACGCGATGCTCCTGCGAGACATGCAGCTTCGCCTGCGGATGGTCCCACAGCTCACCGGCAACCTCTTTCGGGGTGTCTCGACGATCCTGATGGCCGTCGCGGGGTTTGGGGCGACCGCTCTCGTGATCGGGTACGTGATCGGCACCGGCGTCTGGGCGGTCACGCTGTGGATCGTGAAGCCGTTTATGCCCACCTTCCGGATCGCCCACCATGCCTTCAGGGGCGTGGTCACCTACGGCGGGTGGGCGACCGTCCTCGCGCTCCTCGCGGTGTTCTTTCAGCGCGTCGATACCGCCGTGGTCGGGAGCACCCTGGGTACTCGCGCGCTGGGGCTGTTTACCGTCGCGCAGCGCATTCCCGAGCTGATCGTAGGCAATGTGACCTGGAGCCTTTCGATCGTCGCGTTCCCCGCGCTGGCGCAACGCCGTGATCGTGACGATCGCAGCCTCACTGACACGACGCTGAGCCTGATCCGGTACACCGCCCTGTTCGGCATCCCGATCTCGGTGTGGATGGCGGTGCTGGCGAATCCCCTGATTGTGGTGCTGTTCTCCGCCAAGTGGGCCGCCGCCGGAGCGGTCATGGCACCGATGGCGATCATGTTCGGCCTGGTCTGCATCGTCTTCCCCCTCGGCGATACGTTCAAGGCACTGGGGAAGCAGCCTTTGATGGCGGCTGTGTACGCCGTCAGCCTGCCGATCCTGATCGTGGTCATGATCGTGACCGCTCCCGCCGGTATCGCCGCGGTTGCGTGGGCGCTCCTGGGGGTCCAGGCAGCTCAGTCGGTCGTCTGGATAGTCCTTACGACCCGCGTCCTTGGCCTGCGCCTCGTTTCCGTCGCCGCGATGCTGCGTCCGGCCATAGCGGCGGGAGCCGGAGTCGCCGTGGGCGCCCTCGCCGTCCGCGCCATCCTTCCGAGCGACTCGATCGGCCCGCTGATCGGGGGCACGGCGGCCGGCGGTCTGCTCGGCGCGGCGGCGCTGTGGATCTTCGCGAGGCCGCAGTGGACGGAACTGCGTGAGCTGGCCCACCAGGGGCTTGGGTCGGTCCCGTTCGTCGCCCCTCGCGTGAGTCGAACGCCTCCTGCCACGCCGGTCGAAGTCGCGCCGATCGACGTCGAAGAGGCCGTCGACGTCGCCGCGGAGCGGCTGGGCAGCGGGGTCACCAAGTTGAGTTCCGACGAAGTGCCGGAGCCGAGCGCGAAATGGGATGCGGCCGACCCTCGGGCGGGCCCGCGCTCGAAAATGGATTCATGATTCGCGCGCGCGGCGGGTCGTCTGGCGCCGCGTGGATCAGGCCTCGATCAGCTCGCGGCTCTCGCGTGCGCTCGGTGGCTCGATCACCGGCGTGCGGTCCGCGATCGTCAGCAGGACGGGCCCTAACGCGAGCAGGATCCAGAGGGCGTTGTTGTACGTGTTGTGGGTGAACATGAGCGCGGCAAGCGCACCGATCTGGGCGATCCCTATGGCGCGAGCCAGGGTCGCGTAGGAGCTGTCGCCCGCTTCGTCCAGCCGCCGCGCCGCCTGCCAGGTCACGCGTATCAGCGCGATCGCAAGTGCCAGGAACAGGCCTAAGCCGATGACCCCATTCTCGGCGAGCAGCCCGAGATATGCGTTATGCGTCTCCTTCGGCTCAGTGATGATGAACTCTGTGCTGAGCTGCCCCGGTTGCATGATGTAGTCGCGTGAGACGGTCGGGAAGTTCATGAACCCCACCCCGTTGATCGGGTGGTCCTCCCACATCCGCAACGCAACCGTCCATAGGTCGACGCGGCCAGTGCCAGACGTGTTGAAATCCCTGAGCCGGCTCAGCGTCGAGTCGGACGAGGAGACCCATAGGGTGCCAAGGACAAGCCCGACGGCGACGATCACCCCGACCCGGAGCCTCTGCCTGCGCATCAGCGCGAAGGCCGCAGCGATCATCACCAGGCCGGCGAGCAGACCCCCACGAGATCCCGTGGCGAAGATGGCCACGATGGCCAGCGCAACCGCGGCGAGCAGCAGCTTCTTGTGCACGGGCCGACGCACGACCGCCATGAGTCCCGCGGCAAGCGCTGCGGCGCTCAGGAGCGCGGCCGCGAAGTAGTTGGGATTGATCAGGTCGCCACCGAGCCGGGTCGCATAATCCGTCGACGATCCCGAGGAGATCTGCGGCAGGGTGATCATCGCGGCGATCAGCCCTCCGACGACGAACCCGACACAGACGAACACGACGTGACGGCGGGTCCAGAGTGCCGTGGGGATCACGAGCACGATGCCCGCCGCCCAGTACCACTGCCAGAGGCCGCCCGCGGCGACCCCTGGATCCCGGGCCCACATCAGCGACAGGGTGATCCAGGCCATGAGCATGAGCAGCAGCAGGTACATCCCCCGATGGCGCTTAAAGACCTCGGCGAAGAGGCTTCCCCGACCTGCGAGGGTGCCGAGCCAGGCCATGAAGATCAGGAGCGCAACGCCCGACGGTATCCGGGCCGCTCCGGGAACCTGCTCCAGGTAGATCAGCGGCACAAAGAGGCCGATCGCCAACGGGAGGTTCAGGAGCGCGATCGGCAAGAACAGCAACGCGACCAGGACGGCGACGCCGTACTGGACGCTGTGGGCGAGGAGAAAGCCCACGACCGCCGCGCTCCCCAGCGCGGCGCCGACGATCTGGGCAGGGGACTCAAATAGAGAACGCGAGCCGGTCTGCCCCTGGCCCACCCGTGCGACTTGGTTCATGCTCGCCATCGTCAGCCATGCGCTCCTTCGCCCGCCCCGGCCGACCCGGTGTGACGCTCGCGCGCAGGAAGTGTACGCGTCCGCCACCGTGGGCCCGGGACATCCCGCGCAGCCCAGCGCTGCCGCTCAAACGTTGAGCGCCAGCGGGTCTGAGCGAGGGGCGTCCACGAACGTCTGATTCCAGAGCTCCAGCTGGATCAGGAGCCAGATCCGCTTACCCAGATCCTCCCGCCCGCTCTCATGCCGATCGATCGTGCGACGCACCGCCTCGGGCCTGAAGATGCCGCGCTGGACTGCTCGCGGATCGAGCAGAACGTCTTTTGGCAGGTCCCGCAGGCGGCCACGAAGCCAGTCGCTGACCGGGACCGCGAACCCCTGCTTCGGGCGATCGAGGATGTGGTCCGGGATCCACGGACGCAGAGCATCCTTGAAGATGCGCTTCGAGGATCCGTGGTCGAGCTTCACCGAGGCGGGAAGCGACGCGGCCATCTCCACGAATCGGTGATCGAGCAAAGGTGAGCGGACCTCGAGCGCATGCGCCATTGAGGCGATGTCGACCTTGACCAGGAACGACCCGGGCAGGAGGCTGTTGATGTCCGCGTCCAGCGCGCGGCCGAGGGTCTCGGGAGCGTCCGACGCTTCGTACGGGTCGCGGATCGCATGAGCCGCAACGCTGTCGCTCGGAAGCCCGGCGCGGAACTCCGGTGCGTACAGATCCGCCAGCTCGGAGTCGTAATAGTGGCTCAGGATGCGCTCGTAGCGCGCACCGGGCGTCGGCGCTGACACGACGTGAGCGGTGCGCCGGGCGCGACTGCGGAAGCTGTCCCCGCGGGGGCCGTCGCCGACAGTGTCGAGCGGAGGCACGGCGAGTCCGGCCACGCTGGGAGGAAGGATGCTCAGCCGCTCGAAGCGGAGTGCGCTCTGGTGGTGCAGGTAGCCGGCAAAGTTCTCATCGCCGCCGTCACCCGTGAGAGCCACGGTGACGTGGCGGCGCGTGAGCTCGGCCAGGTACATGGTCGGTATCGCGGCCTGGTCGCCGAACGGCTCGCCGTAGTGCCAGACGAGCCGTGGCAGAACGGAAACCGCCTCGGGTTGGACGCGGAACTCCTCGTGCTCGGTGCCGAACAATTCGGCGACCTCCCGGGCGTGCTCGGTCTCATCGAACGAGGCCACATCGAAGCCGATCGAGAACGTCTTCACGGGAGTGGAGGACGTCTTCGCCATCGCCGCCACCACGGCGCTCGAGTCAACCCCGCCCGAGAGAAAGGCACCGAGCGGAACGTCGCTTCGAAGCCGCAGCCGCGTCGCCTCGAGGAGCTCCGCGCGGATGCGTTCCTTCATCTCCTCCTCGGAGCCGTACGAGTCGTCTGGGACCATCGAGAGTTGCCAATACCGGCTGATCTTCGACCGGCCGTCTTCCCAGACCAGCCGGTGAGCGGGGGGCAGCTTGCGCAGGGCGCGGAAGGCGCTCGCCGGACTGGGGACGTACTGCAGCCGGAGGAAAGCGTCGATCGCGGCAGGGTCCATGTCCCGCGGTATTGCGGGATCCTGGAGTATCGCCCTCGCCTCCGACGCGAACCAGAGCTCGCCGTTTCGCTCTGCGTAGAAGAGTGGCTTCTTCCCGAGACGGTCGCGGGCGAGCAGCAGCCGGCGGCGGCGGCGGTCCCAGATGGCGAACGCGAACATCCCACGAAGGGCCTCGACGCAGTCGTCGCCGCGATCCTCGTAGAGGTGCACCAGCACCTCGGTATCCGAGCGGGTCGAGAACCTGTGTCCACGGCCCTCGAGCTCGTCCCGGAGCTCGCGATAGTTGTAGATCTCGCCGTTCAGGACCACGACCACCGATCCATCCTCGTTCTGGATCGGTTGGTCCCCGGTCTCCAGGTCGATCACCCGAAGGCGCTGGATGCCGAGGCCGACCCCGGGCTCGACGAACGTCCCTCGCGAGTCCGGGCCGCGATGCTCGATGGCGGCGCACATCCGCTCGAGCAGCGCTGGATCGACGCCGCCCTTCGCAGATACCTTTCCGGCGATGCCACACATGAACGTGAGACGCTAGGGACCGGACCCGGACGTTCCCTGGAGCCGATCCAGCATAAGCATCCACTGGTCGGCTACCAGCGTCGGATCATGCGCCGCGTTTACGTAACGGCGGCCATTTGCCCCCAGCTGACCCCGCAAGGCAGGGTCCTGAGACAAGGAGCCGGCATTGCGGACGAGCTCGGCGCGAGACCCTCCCGCCACGAGACCCGCGTTTTGACGCGCGATCTGCCCGCCGGGGTCGCACTGGAGTGACAGGACGGGTACTGCACGAGCCCACGCCTCGAGGAAAACGTTGGGCATACCCTCGTGAGTCGATGTCGAGACGACGGCGAACGATCGCTCGATGACCTCAAGTACGCGGCGACGCGCGACCCGTCCGAGAAGCTCGAGGTTCGGAAGTCGCTCCGCGGCGGCGCGGAGCTCCGCGACTACGCTGGGCGCAGGATCCTGTGCTTCCATGAAAACCATTCGAAACTGCCGGTCAGGGAGCGCCTCGGCGAGTCTCACGTATTCGAGGGGCTGCTTATACGGTGCAAGCCTGCCGATCCAGATGAACGCCTCGGGCTTGTGCTCGGCGGGTGGCACTGGTTCGACGAAGCTGGGGATCGTCGTGACGAGGTGGTCCTTCCCCAGCGCCGCCTGCGCGAGTGCGAGTTGCTGCTGAGTTTGAGTGACGATCGCGTCAGTGCGCCGGAGGGCGGCACGAGACGGGGGGCCGTGGGTCCCCGGAGCCCCATCGAAGGTGAAGTCAAGGTCGTGAGCGCCGGCGTAGATGAGCTTTCGCCGATGAACCTGGCAGAACAGGGCCCCAGCGATGAGACGGGATCGACCCGTCCGGAAGAGATAGGAGCTGGCGTCCGCAACCCGAAGGCTTTGCCAGATGCTGAGGGCCTCCCTAGCGCCGCCCACAGCCCTCCGACCTCCGCGAAAAGGGGGGCGCTGAACGACGGTTGGCATCCCTGGTTCGGGAGGCAATGGATCCTCGATCGGCCACACGATGTGTGCTATCCGCAATCCACGGGCGGCCAGCGTTCGCGCCAGCAAGACCGTCTGGAGCTCCGCTCCTCCACCCTCCGGACCGGATCGCCGATAGTGCTCTGCGGCCAACGGCATGTATATCGCGAGGTCGAACTTGGGTTTCGACATGTCGAAGCCGATGCTTTCAGGTCACGCGGG
>DASQCL010000247.1:0-3203 GCA_035634715.1 Solirubrobacterales bacterium | reverse complement strand
CGAAAGCTCCGGCTACGTGCTGCTCGAGGACGGCGCGCGGTTCGACGGCAGCCTGCACGGCGACGCCAACCTGCCCGGGATCACAGGGGAGGTGGTCTTCAACACCGCCATGACCGGCTACCAGGAGGCGGTCACTGACCCGTCCTATGCGGGGCAGATCATCACCTTCACCTATCCCCTGATCGGGAACTACGGCGTCTCCGCGCAGGCGATGGAGTCCGGCCGCGTCCACGCCCGCGGGGTGATCATGCGGGAGGCCAAGAACTCCGATCACGCGGCCGACGCGGAGGGCGGCTGGATCGACTGGCTCGAGGACTGCGGCGTACTGGGGATCGACGGCGTCGACACCCGCGCGCTGGTCCGCCACATCCGCGATGGGGGCGCGATGCGCGGCGGGATCTTCCCGGCGGACCTGCCCGAGGCGGAGGCGAGGGAGCGGGTGGAGGCGGAGCCGCGGATGGACGGCGCCGACTTCGCGCGGACCGTGACGCCGGGCGAGCCGATCGAGATAGACGGCGGCGGCCCGCACGTGGTTGGGATCGACACGGGGATCAAGCTTTCGATCGTTCGGCAATTCCGCGAGCGGAATTGCCGGGTGACGTTGCTTCCCTGCACGGCGTCCTCCAAGGAGGTGCTTCAGCGCGACCCCGACTTGGTGTTCCTCGCCAACGGGCCCGGGGACCCGGCGGCGCTCGACTACGTCGTCGACACGGTGCGCGAGGTCGTCGGCAAGCGCCCGGTGGTGGGCATCTGCCTCGGGCATCAGCTGCTGTGCCGGGCGGTCGGCCTCGAGACCTTCAAGCTCCCGTTCGGGCACCGGGGCGCGAACCACCCGGTGAAGAACCTCGATACGGGCCGGATCGAGATCACGTCGCAGAACCACGGGTTCGCGGTGGAGGGGCCCAACGGTGAGCCGCGGATCGAGTCGGACGAGCCGGTGCGCTGGGAGACGGAGTTCGGTGCCGCCGAGCTCACCCATCTCAACCTCTACGACCGCACGGTCGAGGGCCTGGTCCTGAGGGACGTCCCGGGCGCGACCGTCCAGTACCACCCGGAGGCCGGCCCCGGCCCGCACGACGCGCGCTACCTCTTCGACCGCTTCATGGAACTCGCAACTGAAAAACGACACCTGCCAGGGGCGGCGCCGGACGGCACCGCCCCGACACCACCTGCCTGATGCCCCGCCGCGACGACATCAACAAGATCCTGCTGATCGGCTCGGGGCCGATCGTCATCGGGCAGGCGGCGGAGTTCGACTACTCGGGCGCCCAGGCGTGCAGGGTCCTGCTGGCCGAGGGTTACGAGGTCGTGCTCGTCAACTCCAACCCGGCGACGATCATGACCGACCCGGAGTTCGCGCACCGCACGTACGTGGAGCCGCTCACCGTGGAGTCCGTCACGGCGGTGATCGAGCGGGAGCGCCCGGACGCCCTGCTTCCCACGCTCGGTGGCCAGACTGCGCTGAACCTCGCGTCCGACCTGCACAACCAGGGCGTCCTTGAGCGGTTCGGGATCGAGCTGATCGGCGCGGACTACGACGCCATCCGCCGGGCCGAGGACCGGGAGGTCTTCCGCCAGACCATGGAGGAGGCTGGGCTCCGGGTCCCGTGGTCGCAGATCGTGCGCAGCGTCGGGGACGCGGAGCGCGGGCTCGCGGAGGGCCAGATCACGCTTCCCGCCATCGTCCGCCCGGCCTACACGCTCGGCGGCGAGGGCGGGGGAGTGGGCCGGACCGAGACCGAGCTGCAGCAGGTGGTCTCCGAGGGCCTCGCCGCCAGCCCCATCAACCAGGTCCTGGTGGAGGAGTCGGTGCTCGGCTGGGGGGAGTTCGAGCTCGAGCTCATGCGCGATCGCAACGACAACGTCGTCGTCATCTGCTCGATCGAGAACGTGGACCCGATGGGGGTCCACACGGGCGACAGCGTCACGATCGCGCCGGCGCAGACGCTCACCGACCGCGTCTACCAGGAGCTCCGCGACCAGGCGATCCGGGTCATTCGCGCCGTGGGTGTGGAGACCGGGGGATCGAACATCCAGTTCGGCGTTAACCCCGCCACGGGGGAGATCGTGGTGATCGAGATGAACCCGCGCGTGTCGCGCTCCTCGGCGCTCGCTTCGAAGGCGACCGGCTTCCCGATCGCGAAGATCGCCGCCAAGCTCGCCGTCGGGTACGCGCTCGAGGAGATCCCGAACGACATCACCATGGCCACCCCCGCGTCCTTCGAGCCCACCATCGACTACGTGGTCACGAAGATCCCGCGCTTCGCCTTCGAGAAGTTCCCCGGCGCCGAGGGAAGCCTTTCGACGCACATGAAGTCCGTCGGCGAGGCGATGGCGATCGGCCGCACCTTCCGCGAGTCGTTTGCCAAGGCGATGCGGTCGCGGGAGCTGGACTCCAAGCCCGACCTGCCCGACGACACCGGGGAGCTGCTCGACCGCCTGGTGACGCCGGCGCCCGATCGCTACGACCTGGTCCTCGAGGCCTTCCAGCGCGGTGTCACGCCGGAGGAGGTGAACGCCCGCACCTCCATCGACCCCTGGTTCCTTGACGAGCTGCGGGCGCTCGCGATCGACGGCGACGGGACCGACGGGCTGGTTCGCACCTACAAGTCGGTCGACACCTGCGCGGCGGAGTTCGAGGCGGAGACGCCCTACTACTACTCGGCCTGCGAGCGCGCTCCCCAGTCCGAGGTCCGTCGGGGTGACAAGGCATCGGTCGTCATCCTCGGCTCGGGCCCGAACCGGATCGGGCAGGGGATCGAGTTCGACTACTGCTGCGTGCACGCCGCGATGACCGTGCGTGAGTCCGGGCGTGACGCGGTGATGGTCAACTGCAACCCGGAGACGGTCTCGACCGACTACGACACCTCCGACCGCCTGTACTTCGAGCCGCTGACCGAGGAGGACGTCCTCGCGGTGATCGAGGCCGAACAGCCCGAGGGAGTGATCGTCCAGTTCGGCGGGCAGACGCCGCTGAAGCTCGCGGGCGCACTCGAGAAGGCCGGCGCGAAGCTGCTCGGGACACCCGTCGACGCCATCGACCTCGCCGAGGACCGCGGCCGGTTCGGCGCCCTTCTCCGCCGCCTGGAGATCGCCCATCCGCCCTACGGCACGGCGCTCTCGGCGGACGAGGCGGTCGTGATCGCCGAGGAAGTGGGCTTCCCGCTGCTGGTTCGCCCCTCGTACGTGCTCGGAGGCCGGGC
>DASQCL010000246.1:0-2421 GCA_035634715.1 Solirubrobacterales bacterium | reverse complement strand
GGTCTCCAGGCCGATATCCGCCACGCGCGGTCGCCGGCCCGTGGCGACGAGCAGGTGGTCGCCGCGAAGCTCACCGCCGTCGTCCAACTCGAGGACGTACTCGTCGCCCTCGTGGCGCGCCGCGGTTGCCTGAACCCCGAGGTGTAGTTCGATCTCCTCACCGCGCAGGACCTCGGCGAGCGCCTGACCCAATGGCGCGGCTTCGCGCGAGAGCAGTTGGTCGGCGCCCTCGACGAGCGCCACCTCGCCGCCGAGGCGGCGCACCGCCTGGGCCATCTCGACGCCGACCGGCCCGCCGCCCAGGATGAGGAGACGGCGTGGAACGGCCTTCATGCCGGTGACCTCGCGGTTGGTCCATATGCCTTCGAGCTCGCGAAGGCCGGGGACCGGCGGTACGAACGGGTCGGCGCCGGCCGCCAGCACGATGTGGTCGGCAGTGTGCTGGACACCGTCGACCTCGACCACCCCCGTCCCAGCGAGCCGCCCGGTGCCGCGCAGCAGGTCGATCCCGTTGTCCGCCAGCCAGCGCTCCTGGCCCGAGTCGGAGTAGTTGGAAACCATGAAGTCACGCCAGGCCAGCGCGGCCTGGACGTCGACATCCGCGCTCGCGGCCGCTTCGCGCGCCGCGTGCACGGCCTCCCCCGGGCGCAGGAGCGTCTTCGAGGGAATGCAGGCGTAGTAGGAACACTCGCCGCCGACCAGCTCGCGCTCGACCAGTGCAACCCGCAGTCCGCTACCGGCGAACTCGCCGACGCAATGCTCACCCGGGGAGCCGCCTCCGATGACGATGACGTCGTAGTCGCTGCTCACTTTGCGACCTCCTCTCCAATCTCGTTCTCAGTGCCCTTCTCCATCCTCCCCGACGCGGCGTCGATCGCGTACGCGGCGATGATCAGGCCGACGTGACTGAAGGCCTGCGGGAAGTTGCCGAGCTGCTCGCCCGTGTCGGTGTCGATCTCCTCCGCCAGTAGGCCGAGATCGTTGGCGTACGCGGTGAGCCGGTCGAAGAGCTCCTGGGCCCGCTCGACCTCGCCAGCCTGTGCGAGGCATGACGAGAGCCAGAACGAGCAGATCACGAAGGTGCCCTCCTCGCCCTCGAGGCCGTCGGCGTTCAGTCCCTCCTCGTTCAGGTAGCGCAGCACAAGCCCGTCCTTCGTCAGGTCGCGGGCGATCGCCTCGATCGTCGAGCGCATCCGCGCGTCGCTCGCCGGCAGAAAGCCGACGATCGGCATGAGGAGCTGCGCCGCGTCGAGCTCGTCGGAGTCGAACGACTGCGCGTAGCACTGGAGCTGCTCGCTCCAGCCCCGCTCGAGGACGGCCTCGCGAATCTCGTCGCGCGCCGCCGTCCACTCCTCCACTTTCGCGTGCTCGCCGAGCTCGGGCGCGAGCTTGATCGCGCGATCGAGCGCCGTCCAGCACAGAACCTTCGACGAGAGGTGATGGCGCGGCTCGCCCCGCATCTCCCACATTCCGGCGTCGGCCTCCCTCCAGCGGCGCGCCGCGGTGTCGGCGAGGTCCGCGACGAACGCCTGGATCTCGGGATGGAGCACGCCGAGGCGCTCGCGGTAGAGATGGAGCGAGTTGAGGAGCTCCCCGTAGACGTCGAGCTGGACCTGATCCCACGCGCCGTTGCCAACCCGGACCGGGGCGGAGTCCCGCCATCCGCGAAGGTGGTCCAGCGCGCGCTCCGAGAGGTCGTGCTCGCCGCCGACCCCGTACATGATCTGAAGCGACCCCTCCCCCGCGCGGCCGCCGGCGGAGCTGGTCATGAACGAGACGAAGTCCTCGGCCTCCTCGGGGCAGGCACCGATGTAGAGCGCCTCCAGTGTGAGGCTGGAGTCTCGGATCCATGCAAACCGGTAGTCCCAGTTGCGCTCGCCGCCGACGGACTCCGGGAGCGAGGTGGTCGGCGCCGCCACGATCGCACCGGTGGGCCGGTAGCTAAGGCCCTTCAGGACCCTGGAGCTCAACCGCACCAGATCCCTGTGCGGCCCCTCGTAGATGTCGTGTGCCGCCTCCCACGAGCGCCATGCCTCGATCGCGTCCGCGATCCGCTCGGTGACGCGATCGGGGTCCGTTGGCGGGAACGGGTTGGCGTCCTTCGTCGGCACCCAGCGCATCGCGAAGCCCAGGGCCTCCCCGTCGCCGACCTCGAACGACGCGCTCATAGTCGAGTCCGTCATCTCGACGGGCACTCCGGAGCGCACGGCAATGCGATTGGGCCCGCCGAAGGTCCGACCGCCGTTCTCCTCCTGCCGGAAGAGCGGCTTCACTAGCCCGTACTCCGGTCGCGGTGCCAGCTCCATCTCGAGCTCGACCCGTCCCGCGACTCCCTCCACGGAGCGCAGGACCTCGTGGGGGACGTCGAGGCCGAGATCGTGTCCGCGCTGCCCGTCGGCGAATGCCATCGCGTCGCGCAGG
>DASQCL010000245.1:0-5884 GCA_035634715.1 Solirubrobacterales bacterium | reverse complement strand
CCGAGACGCGGCAGGCGTTGAAGCCCTGCCGTGCGAAAACCGTGATCGCCGCGTCCAGAATCTGTCGCCGCTTGTCCACGGCCGGCGCCTCCGCGCTCATCGCGCGGTCACCTCACGCATGGCTCGGGACCTCCACATGGGCTGCCTCGGGCCAGCGGTACGCGCCGGGCCGCCGGTTCGCCAGCGAGGGAAGCGTCGAGCGAACGCGATCCTCCTCGGAGAGATCGAGGTCGGCGGCGACGAAGCACTCGCCGTCGGGGGCCACGGCGAGGACCGTGCCCCACGGGTCGACCAGCATCGAGTGTCCGTAGGAGTCGTACTGCGGCGGTGCCTCGCCCACCTGGTTCGGGGCGATCACGAACGCCTGGCTCTCGATCGCGCGGGCGCGGAGCAGGACCTCCCAGTGGTCCTTGCCGGTCTCGAAGGTGAAGGCCGACGGCACGCTCAGCACGGTGGCGCCGCGCACGGCGAGGATCCGGTACAGCTCGGGGAAGCGCAGGTCGTAGCAGACGGTCATGCCGAGCGTGACCCCCGGCAGCGAGCCGCCGATCACGGCGGCGACGATCTCCTCTCCCGGCTCCTCTGTCTCCGACTCCCGATAGGACACGCCGCCCACGTCGACGTCAAACATGTGGATCTTGCGATAGCGGGCGTGAAGCTCCCCGTCTGGGCCGATCAGCACCGACGTGTTGAAGAGCTTCGGCTGGCCCTCGACGCGCTCGGGGATGCTGCCCGCAAGCAGGTGGATCCCCAGGTCCCGGGCCCACGAGGCGGCCGCGGTCAGCGTCGGGCCGCCGAGCGGCTCCGCTCCCTCGTGAAGCGCCTCGGCGTCGCCGAGGACGTTCCACTTCTCGGGCAGAGCGATCAGCTCGGCGCCGTCCGCCGCCGCCTCGCGCACGAGGCGCTCGGCTGCCACGAGGTTGCGGCCCTTGTCGGCCGTTGAGTTGAGCTGTATCGCCGCGGCTCGCATCTCCATCAACCCCCTCCCCTGCCGGTCAGTTGACTGACCAGTCAATCTAGAAGTATAGGTTCGAAGTTAGCCGCGCCCATCATCCCGATGGCCGCCGGGGCTGGCTTCTTCACACCACTCCCATCCATGCTCATTCGAAAAAGGGCGCGAGAATCAGCCCGACTCGTATGACGAGGAACACAGGCCTCGGCCCCGCCCTCATCAGCGCCGACACGACTCCACTGGACGTCCAGGCCCGCTCGCTTGAGATCCCCACGCGTTACGCACCGCAGGTCGAGCTCGAGGAGCTCGACCGCGACGAGCTGGCGTCCGCATCGTCGTTACGCCACTTCGGCCGTCCGACGGCTCGAAGCTGGCGAGCGAGGTGCTTGCGGCCGTCCGCAACACAAACGGCGCGCGAGCCGCCGCGGCTTGACCTGGGGCCTGCTCAGCCGGACAGCAGCGCGGTCGCCACCGCGATGAGGACCAGTCCCCCTGCGCCGGCCGCCAGGAGCCCGGCGCTTCCGGCAAGCGAGTCGCCGGCGAAGTCCCCGGAGGCCCCGATGAGGGCGCCGACGGCCGTCACGACGAGGGCGATCCCGCCCCAGATGGGGATCGCCCGGTCCCAGCGCGCATCGCTGTCGGAGTAGGACCCGCGGAGACGCGCCTCGAGCGCGAACGGAATGGCGATCAGCGCTGCGAGCAGGGCGGAGACGAAGACGATCATCCAGCCGTTGATCCCCTCGAGACCCAGGTAGGGAGGCCCGGCGATCGCGGCGAGGACGAGGGACAGAGCCGCAACGAGCAGCCCGATCAAGCAGACGACCGCGCCGGCTCTCTCAGCCGTCGCGTCCGGCCGCATGGTGCCTCAGCCGCGCGACGAGCAGCTTGGTGTGGAGCGCAGACATCAGGTCGTTCAGCGGGCCGATGCCCGCCTCGATGATCTCCAGGGCCCGGTCGGGCTCCACGTCGCCGGCGAGGCGCTTGGTGAGCACGTCCACCTCCTCGGCCACAACCGGCTCCAGCGCCCGCTTGTAGCGCAGGGTGTCGTAGACGGTGAACCCGATCCGCTCGTCGTAGCCGCCCGCGCGGAAACGGCCAATCGCCTCGATGATCCGCACGTCGGAGGGCGAGTAGCCCTGCTCGTCGGGCGTCAGCACGCCCAGCTCCGCCAGGCGGTCCAGGACCTCCTGCGGCACGTCGTAGCGGTCGCGCACCTCGCCCGCGTCGATGCGCTCGCGCTCACCGGCGAGTGCGCGCTCGAGGATGCGGTCCTCCAGTTCGATCATGGCCCGCAGGCGCTCCGGCTGCGCGTCCTCGCGCTCCAGCAGGTCGCGGATCACGCGCAGGGGCATGAAGCGCTCCTCCTGGAGCTGCTTGATCACCCGGATCCGCTCGACGAACTCGGGCGGGTAGTACGCCATGTTGCGGCTGGTCTTCACAGGCTCCGGGAGGAGGCCCTCGCGGAGGTAGTGGCGTACCGTCGCCACGGGGACGCCCGAGCGCTCGGCGAGCTCTGAAATCTTCAAGAGGCCGTTCGCCTCAACCTGCTGGGTGCTCATGCCATGAACCTCGTCGCCTCCGCGTCGGCGTTCAGGCCGGCGGCGGCGCCCGATTCCAAGAGGGCCGTGACCTCATCCTCCCCGAAGCCGGCCTCCCCGAGCACCTCGGCGGTGTGCTCGCCAAGGGCGGGAGCAGGACGGGTGGCGTCGCCGGGTGTGCGATCGAGCTTGATCGGCAGGCCCAGCAGGCGGACGGGCCCGAGCTCCGGCTGCTTCATCTCGACCACCATCTCCCGCTCGGTGACGAGCCGGGACTCGAGCGCCTCATCGAGCTCGAGCACCGGCTCGATCATCGCGTCGTGCTCGTTGTTGAAGGCGAGCCACTCGTCGCGCGTTCGCTCCTTGAATACCGCCGCGATCGCCTGGCCGTCCTCCGAGCCCGGAGCGGCGAACTGCTTCTCGATCAGGTCCGGGCGGCTCACGCCCTCGCAGAAGTTCCGCCAGAACTTCGGCTCCAGCGCTCCGCACGTCACCCAGCCGTCGGACGCCTCGTAGGGCAGGTAGCAGGCGATCCCGCCGTTGAGGCTTCCGCGCCCGCGCTGCGGGACCTCGCCGTCGCACAGGTACTGGGCGGCGACCATTGCGAGCCACGCGAGGGAGCCGTCGGTCATCGAGACGTCCACCTGCTGGCCCTCGCCCGAGCGCTCGCGCTCGCGCAGAGCGGCCATCACGCCAAAGGCCGCCATCAGCGCCCCACCGCCGAGATCGGCGATCTGCCCCGCTGACTGGGTCGGGCGCCCGTCCGGCTCCCCCGTCAGGCCCAGCAGGCCATTGAGGCCGAGGTAGTTCATGTCGTGACCGGCTCGCTGGGTGTTGGGGCCCGTCTGGCCGTAGCCGGTGATCGCGCAGTAGACGATCCGCGGGTTGGCGTCGCTCAGCGCCGGGTACCCGCAGCCCAGCCTGTCGAGGACTCCGGGGCGGAAGCTCTCGAGCACCACGTCGTAGTCGCCCGCGAGGCGAAGCAGCGCCTCGCGGCCCGCGTCCGACTTCAGGTCGAGGCGGATCGAGCGCTTGCCGCGGTTGAGGGAGAGGTAGAGCGCGGAACGGGTGCCGAGAGCCTGGTGCTCATCCGACCCGTAGTAGGGCGGCGCCCAGCGCACATAGTCCCCCATGCCCGTGTCCTCGACCTTGACGACGTCGGCCCCGAAGTCGGCGAGCAGAAGCGAGCAGAAGCCGCCGGGGAGCAGCCGGGTCAGGTCCAGCACCCGGACGTCGGAGAGCGGGCCGCTCACCGCGGCTCCACCTCGACCGGGCAGTTGAGCGAGTTGGCGATGAAGCAGGCCTCGTGGGCGCGGTCGTGGAGTTCGGCCACGACCTCCGGCTCCGGTTCGGCATCAAACGTGATCGCAGGTCGCAGCACGACGCGCACGAAGCGGCGCTCGTCCATCTCGCCTTCCGCCTCGTCCTCGTAGGAGATCACGCGGATCCGCTCCCGCCGGGAGAAGTCGAGGAACCAGAGCATGTGGCACGACGACGCCGCGGCCACGAGGAGCTGCTCTGGATCGGCCTTCGCCGGGTCGCCGCCGCGCTCGGGCGCCGTGGACGCGACGAGCCGCTGCTCGGCCAGGGTGACCGTGTGGGCGCGGAGATCGTCTCGGTCGCCGTTCCAGGCGACCGTCGCCCGGTAGAGCTCGTGGACCACGGCTGCGTCCTCATGCCTCCACACGGCGTGGCAGGCCCAGCAGCTCGCGGGCCTCGGCCACCGTCGCGGGCCGGCGGCCGATGTCCTCCGCCATCTGGCGGACCTTGCCAATCAGGTCGCCGTTGGAACGGGCCATCTCGCCGTTTGGCAGGTAGAAGTTGTCCTCGACCCCCGCGCGCGCGTTGCCGCCCAGCGCCAGCGCGGCGCCGATCAGCCGCCACTGGTCGCGAGAGATGCCGATCACCTGCCAGGCGTTGCGTCCCTCCGGGCCGCCTGGGATCTGGTCGGCCATGAAGCTCACGTTCCGCGCGTTGGGCCGGATGCCGCCGTTGACGCCGATCACCAGCGAGACCTGGAGCGGCTCGGCCAGCAGCTCCATGTCGAGGAGGGGGTCGAGGTTGGCGATGTGGCCCGCGTCGAAGCACTCGTGCTCGGGCTTGATGCCGAGCTCGCGCATCGCCTTGAGGAACTCGATGATCGTGTCGAAGCTGTTCTCGAACACCGCCTTGAAGACGAAGTCCTTACGGCGTCGCGAGTACTTGGCGTAGTTCATCGAGCTCATGTTCAGCGCCGCGACGTCGGGCTTGAGCTCGCGCAGGTACGCGATCCGCTTGTCGATCGGGACGCCGATCGCTCCCGTCGAGTAGTTGATGATCACGTCGTCCACCTCGGCTCGGATCGCCTCGGTGATCGCGCGGAAGTCCTCGATCTCGTAGCTGGGAACGCCGTCGGGCGTGCGGGCGTGGATGTGAATCTGCGACCCGCCCTCGTCGACGATGCGCCGCGCCTCCGCCGCGTACTCCTCGGGCGTGTAGGGAATCGCCGGGCACTGATCGCGGTTGGCGATCGCCCCGCTGATCGAGCAGCTGATGACGACGGGATCTTCAAACCTGCTCATACCGGCATCACCCCGTGCTTCTTCCACGGGCGCTGCACGCGTTTGTTGGCCGCCATCCGCAGCCCGCGGATGATTGTCGGCCGGGTCTCGCGCGGGTCGATGATGTCGTCGATCAGGTCGTTGTGGGCGGCGATGTACGGGTCGATGACCTTCCGCACCTCGGCGAGCATCGCCTCCCGCGTCGCCTCGGGGTCGTCGGACGCTTCAATCGCCGAGCGGCCGATGATGTTCACCGCGCCCTCCGCCCCCATCACGGAGATCTCGGCGCTGGGCCAGGCGACGATGAGATCCGGCTCGTACGCCTTGCCGTTCATCACGTAGTAGCCGGCGCCGTAGGCCTTCCGGATGACGACGGTGATCTTCGGCACCGTCGCCCGCGACACCGCGTAGAGCATCTTCGCCCCGTGGCGGATGATGCCGGCGTGCTCGACCTTGGAGCCCACCATGAATCCCGGCACGTCCTGGAGGAAGACGAGGGGAATGTTGAAGGCGTCGCACAGATTCACGAACCGGGCCGCCTTGTCAGCTGAGTCGTTCTCGAGGATGCCGCCGAGCTGCTTCGGCTGATTGGCGACGATCCCGACCGGCTGGCCTCCGAACCGGGCCAGACACGTGATCAGCGTCTTGGCGAACTTCGGCTTGATGTCGAACCAGACTCCGTCGTCGACGATCTCCCGGATCACGTCGTACATGTCGTAGGGCTTCCGCGACGACTCAGGGACGATGTCGAGCAGGGTCTCCGACATCCGGTCGTCGGGGTCGTCGGTCGGGCGCAGCGGCGGCTTCTCCTCGCAGTTGACGGGGAAGTGGGAGAGGTAGTCCTTGACCGCCTG
>DASQCL010000244.1:0-4779 GCA_035634715.1 Solirubrobacterales bacterium | reverse complement strand
GTCCAGCTGCAGAAGAAGCTCGAGCCGGCGCTGGCCCGGCCTGACAACGCGATCTGAGCCCTAGCCCGCGTTAGGCTGGGAGTCGTGGGCAGGGTCAGGTCTCTCACGATCGCGCTCACCGCTGTCCTGGCGGCAACCCTTGGGCTGGCGTCCACCGCGTCCGCGCGCGATCCGGGCCGCTGGCTCCTCACCGGCGCGAGCTCAATCCCGATCGACTACTGGCAGGGGCTGGCCTCCGATCCGTCGGACAGTCATCTGTTCTTCATCGGTCCCTTCCAGGGCCTGTGGGAGACCACGCCACAGCTCAAGCAGACCGTCGGCCTCACGCCGGAGATTCCGAAGGAGCTCACGCAAAGTGTTGGCTACAACCACATCGGCGACCCCACCTGGCTGAACGGCGAACGCGGCCGCGTCCTGCTCCCAATGGAGTGCTACAAGCCGAACGCCAACCCCTCCAACACCTGTGGCAAGGGCGCCTTCGGCATCGCCGACTCCCACAAGCTCGGATTCCTCTACTACGTCCAGCTCGACCCGAAGTTCATCCCCAAGGCGATGTGGGCCGAGACATCGCCGAACGGCAAGCTGATCTGGACTTCGTCGGGCAACGACCTCATCGCCTACCGCGCCAGCGAGGTCACGAGAGCGAACGCCCCGCCTTCCGGCCCGGAGCTCAAGCCCGTCCGGACGCTCCCGAACGCGGTCCCGCCGACCGGCGTCACCGGCGCCGTCTTCCGGCATGGCAACCTGCTCATCGCAGGGGAGTCGAACCACGACTACGACGTGTGGTCGGTCGACCCGAAGACCGGCGCCCGCAAGCTCAAGGTCGAGCAGCACTTCTGCGGCGAGTCCGAGGGCCTCGACCTCTTCTCCGGTCTCGGCGGCCGCCTGCACTGGATCATCGCCCCATCCGACGACTCGGGCTGCACGCTCTCCTACGGCCCGACGAGCGCCCTGCTGCACTTCCAGCGCTCGCCGGGTCGCCAGCGCTATGACGTGAAGGTGCTGGACGTCGAGGGCACCGACCCCAGCGAGACGATTGTCGCCGTGAAGGTCACCCGGGACGGAGGCCGCCCCGTAAAGGACGCGAAGGTCCGATTCGCCGGCTTCCGCTCTACCGCGCGAACGGATGCCCGTGGGCTCGCCAAGATCCCGGCCGACATCGCCACGCCGGGATGGTTCGAGGCGGTCGCAATCAAGAGCAAGCGCTACGGCCTGTCGAGGACGGTCACCATAGGCAACCCCGGACCGGCGGCTCCCGCCTCGATGCCAAATCGGGGCTAGCGGGCGCTTGCCGCGAGCGCTGCGTCCAGGTCCTCCCAAACGTCCTCGGGGTGCTCGCACCCCACGCTCATTCTGAGCAGCCCCTCGGGAAGGTGCTCCTCGCCGGGCGCCGCGGCGCGGTTCTCGATCAGCGTCTCCACGCCGCCGAGGCTGGTGGCGTGGGTGATGAGAAGGACGCTGTTGCACAGCGCGTCGGCCTGATCCGAGCCGCCCTTCACCTGGAGCGCGAGCATCGTGCCGAATCCGTCCATCTGCCTGCTCGCCAGCTCGTACCCGGGGTCGTCGGACAACCCGGGGTAGTGGACGGCGATCACCTGGGCGTGATCGCGGAGCCGCTCGGCGATCAGGAGCGCAGTCGCCTGCATCCGCTCGATCCGAACCGGAAGCGTTCGCAGCCCGCGCAGCGCCAGCCACGCCTCGAGGCCCCCGGGAGTGGCGCCCGCATCATGCCGCACGCCGCGCAGCTCCTCTCCCTTGTCGCCGTCGCGGGCAACCGCGATCCCGAGCAGTAGGTCGGAGTGGCCGCCGATCAACTTCGTGGCGCTGTGGACGACGATGTCGCAGCCCAGCTCCAGCGGCCGCTGCAGGAGCGGCGTCGCGAACGTGTTGTCGACGACCGTGGGGATGCCGCGCTCGCTTGCGGCTTCCGCCAGCCGCCTCAGGTCGGCGATGCCCACCAGCGGGTTCGTCGGCGTCTCGAGCCAGAGCATGGCGGCGCCGTCGAGCTCCGCGATGACCGCGTCGGTGTCCGTGGCGTCCACCGGCGCCGTCTCGATCCGCCCTGCCTCCGCATGCCCGCCCATGAGCCTCCTCACGCCCAGATAGGAAACGGTGGGGTGGACCACGCGCGCGCCGACCGGCAACGTGTGCAGTACGGATGAGACCGCGCCCATCCCGGAGGAGAACAGCACTGCCTCACCACCCTCGAGCTCGCCGATGGCCTCCTCCAGCGCCTGCCAGGTGGGCGTCCCCTCGGTCCGCGCATACGCCCGCTCGCCGCCGGCGTGGAAGTTGGACGCCATCACGAGCGGCGGCGCGAGCGGCTCACCGGGACGCCCCGGGCCGCGCCCAGCCTTGACGGCGATCGTCTCCGGCCGGAGCTGCCTCCTCTCACTCACGACCTGAGCGTAGTCCGACTAAGCTCATCCGCGATGGCTGAGCTCGACGGACGCGTGATCGCCATCGCCGGCGCCGCCGGCGGCCTCGGGCCGACCGTCGCTCGCCGCCTCGCCAACGACGGCGCCACGATCGCCGCCACCGACGTCAATCAGGAGCGCCTCGACGAGCTCGGCACCGACCTCGGGCTTCCAGAGGACCGCTACGACGGCCGCACCGTCGACCTCCTCTCGGAGGACGCCACACGGGAGTGGGTCTCCGCGCTCGTCGACCGTTTCGGCCAGGTCGATGCCCTGCTCCACCTGGTCGGCGGCTGGAAGGGGGGCGACCCGATCGCCACGACACCGCTCTCCGACTACGAGTGGCTCCACGACCTGCTCGTCCACACCGTCCAGCACACGACGCGCGCCTTCTACGAGCAGCTCGCCGACAGCGATCACGGCCGCTTCGTGCTCGTCTCCTCCTCGCAGGCGCAGAGCCCGAGCGGCACCAACGCCTCCTACGCGGCAACCAAGGCCGCGGCCGAGAGCTGGACGCTGGCGCTCGCAGACTCGCTCAAGGACACGAACGCGACCGCCAACATCGTCGTCATCAATGCGATTCTCACCCCGAGCATGCGGGAGAAGAATCCCGAGAAGAAGTTCCCCACCTTCACCTCGACCGACGACCTCGCCGAAGCGATCCGCTATGTCCTTGGCGACTCCGCCGCGAAGATGAACGGCAAGCGGCTCGAACTTCATCCGTGAGCGCCGCACCTCCTCGCGGCTTCGCGTCCGACAACAACTCCGGCGTCCATCCGGAGGTCCTCGCCGCGATCGCCGCCGCCAACGAGGGCCACGTGCTCGCCTATGGCGACGACGAATACTCGGCGGCCGCGCGAGACCGCATCCGCGAGCACTTCGGCGAGTCCGCGGCGGCGTACTTCGTCTTCAACGGCACCGGCGCCAACGTCACGGCGATCGACGCGCTCACCGAGCCGCACGAGGCCGTCATCTGCACCGACGTCGCCCACATGAACGTCGACGAGTGCGGCGCGCCCGAGCGCATCGCCGGCATCAAGCTCCTGCAGGTCGCGAACACCGGGGGCAAGCTCACCCCGGGCGGCGTCAGCCGCTGGGAGGCTCATCGCGGCGACGAGCACGCCGTGCAGCCGCGAGTCGTCTCGATCACCCAGGCGACGGAGCTCGGCACCGTCTACACGCTCGAGGAGACCCGGGCGATCGCCGGCGCCGCTCACGAGCTGGACATCTACCTGCACGTCGACGGGGCCCGCTTGGCCAACGCCGCCGAATCGCTCGGCGCGTCGCTGCGCGAGGTGACCACGGACGCCGGCGTCGACGCCGTCTCCTTCGGCGGGACCAAGAACGGCATGCTCGGCGGAGAGGCGGTGGTGTTCCTCCGCCCGGAGCTCGCTGAGTCGTTCCTCTACACCCGCAAGCAGCTCGGCCAGCTCGCCTCGAAGATGCGATTCATCGCGGCCCAGTTCGACGCCCTCCTCACCGACGACCTGTGGCGGAGCAACGCCGAGCACGCGAACGGGATGGCCCGCCGCCTCGCCGACGCGGTCACCGCGATCGACGGCGTCGAGCTCGCCCATCCGGTGGAGGCCAACGGCGTCTTCGCCAACCTTCCCGCAGCGGCGATTCACCGCCTGCGCGACGCTCTTCCCGCCGCGATGCCCTTCTACGTCTGGGACGAGACCGCCGGCACGGTCCGCCTCATGTGCTCCTGGGACACCACCGCCGAGGACATCGACGAGCTGGCCGGCGCGCTCGACTCGGTGATGAGCGATGTCGGCTGAGAACGTCGAGATCGTCCGCCTCGGCTACGACGAGTTCCTCGCGACCGGCGAGCTGGTCGAGCGCATAACGGCGCCGGAGTTTGTCTGGGACATGTCGACCTTCCACGGCTGGCCGGAGCGCCAGACGTACGAGGGTCCTGAGGGGACCAGGGAGTTCCTCACCGACTGGGTGAGCGCGTGGGAGGACTGGCGGCTGGAGGTGAGGGAGCTGATCGACGCCGGCGACGACGTCGTGGCGATCCTCCATCAGAGCGGCCGCTCGAAGACCACCGGCCTCGAGGTCGACATGGACTTCGCCCAGGTCTGGACGATCAAAGACGGCAAGCAGACCCGGATGCGGATGTACGCCGACCCGGACGAGGCGCTGCGCGAGGTCGGGCTCAGCTAGAGGTGGGGCTGTTGCCGGCTGCCGCGGTGACCCGCCACGCGTTCTGCACCCGCCGTGAGGCGGTCGGGATGGCGACGCGCACTCGCCGGCGGCGGCGGACCGGACGGGGGTTCGAGTTCGCGCCGAACTACCCGGCGCTATCGTGAGCGCCCCGCCCGGATAGCTCAGTTGGTAGAGCACCTCCATGGTAAGG
>DASQCL010000243.1:0-2495 GCA_035634715.1 Solirubrobacterales bacterium | reverse complement strand
AACGACGAAAGCGCGGGAGGCGGGGGTGGGGTCCACGTGTCCGGCCGCGTCGCGAGCCCGCACCCGGAAGGTGTGCGCGCCGTCGGCCAGTCCGGTAAGCGCCTGCGGCGAGGTGCACGGAGCGAACGGCGCCAAGTCGAGGCGGCAGGCGAAGGTGGCCGTCGCCTGGGGCGAGGAGAAGGCGAACCGGGTTCCCGAGCTCGCGATGACGCCGTTCGGGCCGCTGTCGATGGCGGTGTCCGGGGCAGGGGGATCGGTGACCGCGAACGCGATCGCCGCCGGGCACGCCACGAGGAGCGCCGCCAGGAGTGAAATCGCAAGTCGAGGTCTGCGCCGGCTGATCCGTGCCCACCTAAACAACGCGTCTCACCTTAGGGGACTCCCGGGCAGACCGGGCGATGAGCGGCGTGCCTGGGAAGTTCCTCGCGCGGCGCCTCGCGGGGGTACGCTTGGGATGCCATGGCGGCGGATGCCGCAATCGAGCTCACAGGGGTAGTCAAGGACTTCCGGGGGGTCCGCGTGCTGGACGGCGTCGATTTCGTCGTCCCGCGGGGCGCGATTACGGTCCTGATCGGCCCATCCGGGGCGGGCAAGACCGTCACCGTCAACCACATCGTCGGCCTGATCGACCCGACAAGGGGGACGGTCGAGGTCGCCGGAAGGAACCTGGCGCACCTCTCCGACTCCGAGCTCAACGATCTGCGCCAGGGGCTTGCCGCGGTGCTCCAGGGCTCGCTGCCCTTCACCTGCGGGCTCTTCTACTCCATGAACGTGTACGAGAACGTTGCCTCACCGCTGCGCCAACGGAGGCCCCGATGGTCGCCCGAGCGGATTCATGAGGTGACCTTGGAAAGCCTCAAACTGGTCGGGCTCGGCGGGAACGTCAACGACATGCCGGACACCCTCTCGTCCGGGATGGCGAAGCGAGCCGCGATCGCCCGGGCCCTCGCGCTCGAGGCGCCGATCGTGATCATCGACGACTTCGACAGCGGCATCGACAGCGTCCGTCTGGCGCTCCTGTGCGACCTGCTCAAGGAGATCCAGCGCGAGATGGACGGGACCTTCCTGGTCACGACCCACGACATGACCGCGGCGCGCAAGCTCGCCGACTACGTCGCCGTGATCCACGAGGGTCGGATCGTCGCCAGCGGCGAGGCCGACGAGATTTTCGCCGACGACTCGCCGCTGGTCAGCCAGTTGATCGGCGGCGAGCTGTCGGGCCCGATCCAGCTGCGCTCGCCATAGCTGGGCGCTACGGCGGTCGAGAGCGGGCGGCGAACCACCGCCTCCAGTGGCGGGAATCCGTATCCGAATCGGCGGCGCCCTCCAGCAGAGAACACAGGCAAGCCGCATTTCCAGGCGCCCTTTGTCCTGGGAGCGTGCTCCCTGCGACTCGACCCAGGAGGAACACCGATGAATTCCAGCCGATTTCCATCCATGACCCGCCTTCCGAGGGCACTGGCGCGCGCCGTCCTTGCCTGCGCGACGGTGGGCGCCTTCGCACTTGGCGTCGCCGGCCCCTCACAGGCCGCGACCACCCAGACCCTTGGCACGGTCGGCGGGCTCAAGTACGTGCGCGCCGACGGCACGCTGCCTCAGACGGTTGGCACCAGGACCGGCGACTTCGTCCAGGCGTACTGCGGCTCTGTTTGGACCGCTACCGGTGCCGGAGTGGCGGTGGGCGGTGACCCCAGCGTCTCGTTCCTGTCTGCCACAGACGTCGGCAAGTACGGCGTCTACGGAGGCGGCTGGCACGCCCTGCAGCCCGACCAAAAGCTGTCGGTGTACGGGATCTGCGCGAAGACCGCCACGGTCACGGCGGACACCCGCTACACCAACTTCCCGACACCGCCCTCGAGCGTCGGCTTCACGACCGGCTGCGCAGCAGGGCATGTGCTCGGCGGTGGTGTCGAGGGTCCCTACCTCGACTCCCACGTGGGTGCCTCGATGCCGGTCGACGGCCCCGACGCCGACAAGGTGCCGGGTGACGGCTGGCGCGGCTCGAGCGCGGTGCTCAGCGGAAGCTCGCCGATCATGCTGATCCACTACGTCTGCGGTACCGGCCCGACGCCGAAGTACCGCTCCACCAAGATGCAGGTTCTCCCCGGCGAGAAGGGCACACTCAAGGTCGGGTGCAGGAACTCCCAGCACGTGACCGGCGGCGGCGCCCTTGTCAGCGGGCCGGTGAGCGACGGCCACACATCGGCCTCGCGCCCGATCGACGGCCCTGACGCGGACCACATTCCCGACGACGGCTGGCTGGCCACGGTGTCGAACGACAGTGGTTCAGCCGAGACGGCCAAGGTCACGGCGATCTGCGTCGGCTGACCCGTTCCGCAGACGCGAGGCTCGAGGGGCCGCCCTGCGGGGCGGCCCGTCGGGTCGTCGCTAGATCTCCAGCCGCGACTCCTCGAGGTCGAACTCGCGGATGACGCGGTTCATGACCTCGTTCGAGAGCTCGCCGTCGCTTCGCATTTGGATCAGGGCCTCTCGCT
>DASQCL010000242.1:0-6895 GCA_035634715.1 Solirubrobacterales bacterium | reverse complement strand
GATGGTGTTCTCCAACCAGGCGTCGGTGCCGATGGAGACCTGCGCGGCGGCGATGGGCGATGCCCTTCGCTGGTTCCAGCTCTACTGGAGCACATCCGACGAGCTGGTCGAGAGCCTGGTCGGTCGCGCGGAGGCGTGCGGCTGCGAGGCGATCGTCGTGACCCTGGACACGACCATGCTCGGATGGCGCTCTCGCGACCTCGCGACCGCCTACCTGCCCTTCCTCCGGGGCAAGGGCATCGCCCAGTACGTGAGCGACCCCGTCTTCCAGCGCCTGATCGAGGATGCGCCCGACGGACCGGGAGCCCCGGCGCCGCGCCCCAACCTGGCCGCCCTGTCGACGCTGATCCAGCTCGTACACCGCTATCCGGATCGCTTCTTGCCGGCGCTTCGGTCCGGCAAGGCCCGGCGTGCGGTCGAGCGGTTCGTCCAGATCTACTCCCGCCCCTCCCTGACCTGGGACGACCTTCCCTTCCTTCGCCAGCGGACCAAGCTGCCCATAGTGCTGAAGGGCATCCTCCACCCCGACGACGCACGCCGGGCCGTCGACGCGGGGATGGACGGGATCCTGGTCTCCAACCACGGCGGCCGCCAGGTCGACGGCGCCATCCCGACCATCGAGGCGCTGCCCGGGGTCGTCGAGGCGGTGGACGGCCGGGTCCCGGTGCTCCTCGACAGCGGGGTGCGCGGGGGCGCGGACATGTTCAAGGCCGTGGCGCTGGGCGCGACGGCGGTCTGTATCGGCCGTCCCTACCTGTGGGGGCTTGCCGTCGCCGGTGAGGCCGGGGTCCGCGAGGTCCTCAGCAACTTCGCCGCCGACTTCGACCTGACGATGGGACTGGCGGGCTGCAGCTCGGTTTCGGAGATCGGTCCGGACTCGCTGATCCGCCCCCCGGCTTGACGGGGAGGGCCTCGGGCACGAGACTGCTCGCATGCGGCAGCTGACGAGCCTCGACGCGCAGTTCCTGGCGCTCGAGACGCCGCGCCAGAGCGGTCACGTCGGCTCCCTGGCGATCCTCGACGATTCCGAGCGGCAGGGCGGCAAGCTCGAGATCGACGACATCTCCCATCTGATGTCGGAGCGCCTCTCGCTGCTTCCGCCGCTGCGATGGCGCTTGACCCCGGTGCCGCTCGGGCTCGACTACCCCTACTGGATCGAGGACCCCGACTTCGACCTGGACTTCCACATACGCGAACTGGCCCTCCCCAGACCCGGAACCGACGCGAAGCTCGCCGAGCAGGTCGCGCGCATCATCGCCCGCCCGCTCGACCGTTCGCGCCCGCTCTGGGAGCTCTACCTGATTCACGGCCTCGAGGGCGGCGGAGTCGGGATGCTCACCAAGATCCACCATGCGCTCATCGACGGCCTCTCGGGCGCCGAGATCATGGGCGTCCTTTTCGACCTCGTTCCCGAGGGCAGAGATCTCGATGAGGTGCCGCCCGTGCGCCCGGATCGCGAGCCGAGCGATCTGGAGATGCTCGCGCGGGGCCTCGCGGGGGTGCCGCGCTATCCGGTGCGGATGCTGCGCTCGCTCCCCACCGCCCTGCCAAACCTCACCGAGACGCCGTTCGGGACCCTCCCGGGGGCGGGCGTCGTCTCACGAGTCGCCGACCGGCTGCAGCGCGCCGTCGGGGGCGACGCGAGCGGCGGGGACCACACCAGCCTGCGCGCGCCCAAGACGTCTTTCAACGGCCGCGTGTCGGCACACCGCCGCTTCGCCTTCGGCCAGCTCTCGCTCGATGAGGTGAAGGCGATCAAGAACGAGTACGGCAGCACCGTCAACGACGTGGTGGTGGCGATCTGCACCGGTGCCGTCCGCCGCTGGCTGATCGAGCACGGCGAGCTGCCGTCCGAGCCGCTGGTCGCGCAGATCCCGGTCTCGGTCCGGACGAGCGAGCAGGCGGGCACCTACGGCAACCGGATCATGCTGATGAGCGCGCCGCTCTTCACCAACCTCCCGGATCCGGCCGTCCGGCTGCGCCGAACCCACGAGGCGCTCGCGGTGATGAAGGAGCGTCACAAGGCCCTGCCCGCGGAGCTGCTGAAGGACGTCAATCACTTCATCCCCCCCGCCGTGTTCGCGCGCGCCGCGCGGGCCACCTTCGCGCTCTCGACCAGCTCCCCGGGGCGCCCCACCTGGAACCTGGTGATCTCGAACGTCCCGGGCCCGCAGCTGCCGCTCTACTGCGCCGGCGCGCGCCTCGACGCGAACTACCCGGTCTCGGTCATCACCGACGGGATGGGGCTGAACATGACCGTGATGAGCTACTGCGGCCACCTGGACTTCGGCCTGGTCGCCGACCGCGACCAGATGCCGGACCTCTGGAAGCTGATCGAGTGGCTACGCGACTCGCTGGAGGAGCTGCGGCCCAAGAAGCGGAACCGGCGCGGACCTCGCGCCAAGAGCCCTAACGGGCAGCGCGCCAGCCGCTCCAGCGCGAAACGCTGATCACGATCACGCTGTCGCTCGGGCGCTCCTCCACGTACTGCGGGTAGCGCGCGGCCAAAGCGGAAATGGCGCGCTCGTGCTCGGAGGCACCGGGCTCGGTGATCTGCGCCATCCCGTCGGCGCGCGCCCACCAGAGCTTCGACCAGTCGTCCTCGTAGTGGTCGGCGAGCACGGTCACGCGCGGGTTGGCCTCGATGTTCTCCAGGCGCCGCAGCCTCGTGGTCGTCTTGGGCTTGTGGTCGACCGCGGTGACGATCTCCTCGCCGTCGAAGGCAAAGGTGATCGGAACCAGATGGGGCCGGCGCTCGGCGTCGACGGTGGCCAATCGCGCGACGCGGGCCGACGCGAAAAGCGCGCGGGCCTCGCCGGCGTCCATTAGCTGCCGCCGGCTCGGTACTCCTCGATCACGCCCGCGAGGTGGTCGAGGCGCGCCTCGGCCTCGGGGCGGGGAACCGGCGGCACGAAGAGCACGTAGCGGCTGATGCCGATCGCGTCGTAGGCCGCCATCTCGGCCGCCTGCGCGGGCGCCGCATAGAGGCCCACCCTGGGCTGCTGCCGCCCGGCCTCGTCGGCCATCTCGCCGAGGCGGTCCATCCTCCCTCGAAGCTCGTCCACCTCGATCGTGTTGGGCATCCACTCGTCGCCGTAGGCGATCACGCGGTCCAGCACCTTCGCCCCGTTTCCGCCCACGATGACCGGCGGATGCGGGTCCTGGGCCGGCTTGGGCCACGACCAGATGCGCTCGAAGTCCACGTAGCGGCCGTCGTAGGAGGCCTCGTCCGCGGTCCAGATCGCCTTCATCGCCTCGATCCGCTCGCGCATCACGCCGAATCGCCGGCCCGGATCCGTTCCGTGGTCAATCATCTCCTCGCGGTTCCACCCCGCCCCCACTCCAAACAGGAACCTGCCGCCGGAGAGCCGGTCCACGGAGGCGACCTCCTTCGCGGTGATGATCGGGTCCCGCTGGATCACGAGGCAGATGCCCGTGCCGATCTTGAGCCGCTCGGTGGCCGCCGCCGCGGCCGTGAGCGCCACGAACGGGTCGTAGGTGTGCGAGTACATGTCCGGCAGGTCTCCGCCACCCGGGTAGGGGCTCTCCCGCGACGCCGGGATGTGCGTGTGCTCGGGGAAGAAGAGCGACTCGAACCCGCGCTGCTCCGCCATGCGCGCTAGCTCGTCCGGGGCGACGGCGTCGTCGGTGGGAAACATCATCACCCCAAAGTCCACGGGCGCAGCGTACCGAGCGGCGGCGGGCGGCCGTGCCAGACTCACGCGATGCTCGACGAGCGCCTGGTGCGCGCGCTCCACGTCCAGTCCCTCCGCGAGGAGGAGCTTCACGCCGAGCGCGAGCCTCACGTGCTGTTCCAGGCCTCGACCATCGGCGCGCTCCTCGACGGCGCGTACGAGGGGGACGTGACCTTCGCCGAGCTCGCCAAGCACGGCGACCTCGGGCTCGGCACCCTGAACAGCCTCGACGGCGAGATGATCGCCGTGGACGGCTCGTTCTACCGGGCGGACGTGGAGGGGGCGATCAACGAGGTCGACCCGCAAAGGCGCACGCCGTTCGCCGTGCTGACCTGGTTCACCCCGACGGCCGAGGTGCGGCTCGACGAGCCGGTGTCCCACAAGGACCTGATGGCCCTCCTCGACGAGCAGCTGGCCGGCGGTACGGTCGCCTGCGCGGTCCGGGTCGACGGCTCGTTCGAGAGGGTGCACGCGAGGTCGGTGCCACGCCAGTCGCCGCCCTACCGCGGGCTGGCCGAGGTGGTCTCGGATCAGCACGTATTCGACCTCGCCGACGTCGAGGGCACGATGGTCGGGTTCCGCTTCCCGGACTACAGCGAGGGCATCGAGGTGAGCGGGTACCACCTGCACTTCATCACCGCCGATCGGACCCGCGGAGGACACGTACTGGAGTGCCACCCGACCCGTGCGGTCGCGACGATCGACGCGTCCACCGACCTGCACGTCGAGCTCCCGCCGGGCGTGGACCTCTCCTCGCCCCAGGCCAGCCTCGAGACCCACGAGGCTCTCAACCGGGCCGAGCACTGGGGCTAGCAGCGGGCGCCGGCGGCTCTTCGTCCACGGCGAATTGAAATGGTGGCCGGATGAGCGACGGCGAGATGATCCTCATCGCCGGCGCCCTGATGGCTGGCGGCCTGGTCGCCTCCTTCGCGGCGGACAGGCTGCGCGTGCCCGGGCTGGTGCTGTTCCTGGGCCTCGGGATGGCGATCGGCTCGGACGGGACGGGCTGGATCCACTTCAGCGACTACGAGCTGGCGCGGACGATCGGGATCGTCGCGCTCGCGCTGATCCTGTTCGAGGGCGGCCTCACGGCGAGCTTCGGGGAGATCCGCTCGGTGCTCGGCTCCGCGCTGTCACTCGCGCTCGTTGGGACGCTCCTCACGGCCATGATCGCCGGGCTCGCGGCCTGGTGGATCTTCGACCTTTCGCTGCTCGAAGGGCTATTGCTGGGATCGATCGTGGCGGCCACCGACGGCGCCGCGATCTTCGCCCTGCTGCGCGGCTCAACGCTGCGCCGGAGGGTCGCTCTCACGCTCGAGGGCGAGTCCGGGCTCAACGATCCCCTGGCGGTCCTGCTGGTCATCGGGTTCATCGACTGGATCCAGACGCCGGGGTACGGCGTCCTCGACATGGGCGTGCTCCTCCTCAGGGAGCTGGGCATCGGGCTGGCGGTCGGCTTGGCCGTCGGCTGGCTGGCGATCGAGGGGCTGCGACGGGTGCGCCTGGGCGCCGAGGCCGCGTATCCGATCGCGACCCTGAGCATGGCGGCGATCGCATACGGTGGCGCCGCGGCGCTGCACGGGTCGGGCTTCCTCGCCGTCTACCTCGTCGGTCTGGCTCTGGGGAGCAGGCCCATCCCCGGCAAGCGGGCGGTCACCGTCTTCCACCAGGGGCTTGCCGGGCTGGCGCAGGTCACGATGTTCCTGGTGCTCGGCCTCCTCGTCTTCCCGTCTCAGCTCTGGGGGGTCGCACTCGAGGGAACCGTGCTCGCCCTGGTCCTCGTCTTCGTCGCCCGCCCGGTGGCGACGTTCGTGGCGACGGCCGGGAGTGCGTTCGACGCCCGCGAGCGGGTTGTCCTTTCCTGGGGCGGCCTCCGGGGCGCCGTTCCCGTCGTGCTTGCGACCTTTCCCGTGATCGCATCGGTCTCGGAGGGTTTCGAGTTCTTCAACATCGTCTTCTTCGCGGTGTTGGTATCGACCCTGCTCCAGGGCTCGACCTTCGAGCCGCTCGCCCGGCGTCTGCAGCTCACGGGCGATCCAGGCACCGAAGCCGCACCTCCGCAGCTTGCGGGGAGGCTGCGCAGCACCGCACAGATCTCCACCTCACGGCCGTGGCACGGCCCCGACGGGGATCCGAGCTACCCGAGGGAGATCGAGGGCGTGCCGGTGGAGGACCAGTTGCTCACCCGCGTCGACCGTGCGGGCGCGCTGGTCAGCCTCGCGGACGGCCGCTACGCATTCACCGGCCCCATCGTCGCGATCGGCTCGACCACCGCCCTCCAATCATCGGCCCGGCGCCGGCTCGCGGCGTCGACGACGGAGGCCGACCGCAACTGGTGGCGCGAGGTGATCGGGGCGCTGGCGCGCGGCGCGGAGTGAGCTGCCTAGTGGCTGGCGAGCTCGGGAGGCGGCGGCGGCTCCTCCCCCGCGCGCTCCCTGAGCACGCGGGCGATCCTGCCGCCAAGCGCGCCCAGCAGCATGCCGATGATCGCCGTCACGACCACGAGCAGCGGCGGAAAGCTCCCGAGCGAGACCTTCGCGTCGGTGCCGGCGATCCCGTGCGCGGCCAGGAGCCCGATGCCGTAGAGGCCGCCGCCCACGACGCCGCGGTCCGCTCCTCCCCAGCCGTCGCGGTGCTCGAGGCCTGCCAAGACGCCGCCGACGGCAGCGACCGCGCCCACGGCGTAGTAGGCGCCGGCGGAGATGCCGACCATGATCCCGGCGAGCGCACCGATGGCGAGCGGGATGACGCCGCCCAGGACCACCTGAACCGGTCGCGGTCGATCACGGAACAGCGGGGGTAGGTGCATCCCGTCTCCTCTCCTGGTCGGCTGCGTCCGAGCGGCCTTCGCGAAAACTCCCGTGCGGATCGTCACGATACCCCCTCGCGAGAGGGACGTGGCTTTGATGCAGCATGATGCGCGCGGTCCAATGCCCGACGACGCCACGATGAGACCGGCGACGCCGCTCCAGACCAAGCTCCTGATCGCGATGCTGGCGCTCCTCGTCGCCGCGATCGCGCTGTGCCTCAACCGGGACCTCAACGGGGACCTCTACCTGCTCCTGTTCAGCGGCCGGTACGTCGCCCACCACGGGCCGGTCACGACCGACCCGTTTCCGACGATCGAGCATGGCCGGCAGTGGCTCAACCAGCAGTGGCTCTCGGAGGTCGGCTTCTACGGCGCTGACCGGCTCGTGGGA
>DASQCL010000241.1:0-2124 GCA_035634715.1 Solirubrobacterales bacterium | reverse complement strand
CGCGAGCCGCCCGTCCGGCCGGTCGATCCGGATCGGCCCCTCCTTGGTCTCGAGCACCACCTCGGTGATGCCCGGCCCGTCTGAGTGCGAGCGGGACACCTTGACCTTGAGGCGGTCCGCCAGCCAGGCCGCGAGCAGCTCCGCGCTGGGGCTGACGCGCTCCGCGGTGATGGAGGCGCCGGTGACCTTGAGCGGGTGCTGGTCCAGGGCGGCGGCGAGCAGCGCCCGCCACGGCGTGAGCCGGGTCCACGCGAGGTCGGTGTTGCCCTTGGAGTAGACCGAGCACTGGGTGTGGATCGCGCGCGACCGGCTGCGCTGGGCCGCGGCGGCGTCGGTGATCCGGCGCTGGGCCAGGGCGCCGAGCGGGTCGGCGGCCGGGTCGGACGGCGGGTCGCACGGCCACCAGATGGCGACGGGCGAGTCGGGCAGCAGCAGCGGCAGGACCACGGACTCGGGGTGCTTGACCACCTCGCCCTTGAGCCGGATCAGCGCGGTCTCGCCGGTCCAGCCGGCTCCGGTCCCCACCTGCGCGTTGATCTGGGCGGCGCCCCGGGCATCCCCGAGGATCACGCCGAGGACCCGCGCGGGGTGCTCGTGGGAGGCCGCGCGGGCGGCCAGCATGGCGCTCTCGGCCTGGCCCTCGTCGACCACGATGATGAGGGTCATCACCATGCCCATCGCGGGGCTGCCGGCGCGGGTGCGGGCGCGGACGAACTCCGCCGCGATCCCGGCGGAGTTGGTGTCGGTGAGCTCGATCATCTCGGGGTCCCCTCGGGATCGGGAGCGAAGCGAGTGATTGCGTGGGGTGAGGTCATGGCCGTCTCCAGACTCGTCCGTCGCGGGCCAGCATCTTGTCGGCCGACTCCGGTCCCCAGCCGCCCGAGGCGTAGGTCTCCGGCTTCCCCTTCTTCGCCCAGTGGTCGAGGATCGGGTCGAGGATCTTCCACGAGAGCTCGACCTCCTCGTGGCGCGGGAAGAGCGGCGGGTCGCCGAGCAGGACGTCGAGGATCAGTCGCTCGTAGGCCTCGGGGCTGGACTCGTTGAACGAGCCGCCGTACGCGAAGTCCATGTTGACGTCCCGGATCTCCATCGCGGTGCCCGGCACCTTCGAGCCGAACCGGATCGTCATGCCCTCGTCGGGCTGCACCCGGATCACCAGGGCGTTCTGGGTGAGCTCCTCGGTCGCGGTCTCGCTGAACGGCAGGTGCGGGGCGCGCTTGAAGACGATCGCCACCTCGGTGACCCGGCGGCCGAGCCGCTTCCCGGTCCGCAGGTAGAACGGCACCCCGGCCCAGCGGCGCGTGTCGACGTGCAGCGTGACGGCGGCGTACGTCTCGGTGGTGGAGGTCTTCTTGATCCCCTCCTCCTCGAGGAAGCCGGCGACCTTCTCGCCGCCCGCCCAGCCCGGGGCGTACTGGCCGCGCGCGGTGGTGATGTCGAGCCGGCGGGGGAGCACGACGCTGGAGAGGACCTTCTGCTTCTCGAGGCGCAGGCTCTCGGCGTCGAACGACGTGGGCTCCTCCATCGCCACCAGGCACATCAGCTGGAGCAGGTGGTTCTGGATCACGTCCCGCGCGGCGCCGATGCCGTCGTAGTAGCCGGCCCGGCCACCGATGCCGATGTCCTCGGCCATGGTGATCTGCACGTGGTCGACGTAGTTGGAGTTCCAGATCGGCTCGAAGAGCTCGTTGGCGAAGCGCATCGCCAGGATGTTCTGGACCGTCTCCTTGCCGAGGTAGTGGTCGATCCGGAAGATCGAGCCGGAGGGGAAGACGTCGCCGAGGATGTTGTTGAGCTCGCGGGCCGACTCGAGGTCGTGGCCGAACGGCTTCTCGACCACCACGCGGCGCCACGAGCCGTCGCGCTGCTCGGCGAGGCCGTGCTCCTGCAGCTGCCCGACGACGGCGCCGAAGAAGCCCGGCGGGATCGCGAGGTAGAACGCGTGGTTGCCCCCGGTGCCGCGGACCTCGTCGAGTTCGTCGATGGTGCGGCGCAGCGTGTTGAACGCCGCGTCGTCGTCGAAGTCGCCCTGGACGAAGCGGATGCCCTCGGACAGCTGGTGCCAGACCTCCTCGCGGAACTCGGTGCGGGCGTGCGCCTTGACCGAGTCGTGGACGATCTGGG
>DASQCL010000240.1:0-5507 GCA_035634715.1 Solirubrobacterales bacterium | reverse complement strand
CTCCGAGGCCGCCGGGGCGATCCTCGTCGGCGGCGGGATAGGCCTGGCTCCGCTGGCCATCCTGCGGCGCCAGCTGGCGGACCGGGGGGTTGCGATCCGCACGCTCCTCGGGTTCCGGGATCAGGAGCATTCGGGTGGCGTCGACGAGCTCTTCGGGTGCCGCGAGGTGCGGATGGCGAGCGAGGACGGCCACGTGGGGCATCGGGGCTACGTGACTGAGCTCCTGGCGGTGCTCCTGGAGGGGGATGCGGCGCGATCGGCGGCCGTCTACGCGTGCGGGCCCCCAGCGATGCTGGAGACGGTCCGCGCACTGTGCCTGGAGCGGGACGTCGACGCGGAGCTGGCCATGGAGACCCCGATGGCCTGCGGCTTCGGTGCCTGCATGGGCTGTGCGGTCCCGCTGGCCGACGGCGGTTACATGCGCCTGTGCAGGGATGGCCCGGTGGTCAATGCCGCGGAGATCGAGACCGCCCTCGTGCGGGGATCCGGTCACTGATGGATCTGGCGGTCCAGCTCGCCGGACTCGATCTCGAGCATCCGGTGCTGAACGGGTCGGGCACCTTCGACGTCATCGCCGCCCGGCGGGCGTTCGGCGATGCGCTGCTGGCCGAGTTCCCGTTCTCGATGTTCGTCTCGAAGACGATCACGCCCGAGCCTCGAGCGGGCAACCCCCCGCCCAGGCTGATCGAGACGCCGGCGGGGATGATCAACTCGATCGGGCTCCCGAACAAGGGATTGGAGGGCTTCCTCGCGGCTGACCTCCCGGTGCTCGGCGAGCTGCCGGTCCCGCTGTGCGTGTCGGTGATGGGGACCAGCCACGGAGAGTTCGAGCGGCTGGTCGAGGGCGTGGCGGGTCGCGACGAGATCGTGGCCCTGGAGCTCAACGTCTCGTGTCCAAACGTGGAATCGGGCCTGATCGTGGGTGAGCAGGCGCCCGAGACGCTCTCGCTGCTCCAGGCTCTGCGCCCGATCACCCAGAAGCCGCTGATCGTGAAGCTCACTCCCAACGTGGCCGACCCCGCGAGCATCGCCAGGGCCGCGGAGGAGGGGGGAGCCGACGCCGTCTCGCTCATCAACACGCTGAAGGCGACCGCGATCGACACCAGGACCCTCGGCCCCTGGCATGGGGCGGGTCGCGGCGGCCTGTCGGGACCCGCGATCCATCACGTGGCGCTCGAGCAGGTGCGCGCCGTGGCCGGCGCGGTGTCGGTTCCGGTGATCGGCATGGGAGGGATCGAGTCAGGGGCCGATGCGCTGTCGTTTCTGGCCGCCGGAGCCGCCGCCGTCGCGGTCGGGACCGCCAACTTCCGCGATCCGCTCGCGGGGTCGCGCATCCGGGCCGAGCTCGAGACGGCCCTGGCGGAGGCCGGAGTTGGTTCGATCTCGGACCTTCCGGCCCGGACGGCGCCTTCGACCTCAACCTAAGGTCGAAGCGAATTTCGTCCGACTCGCCCCGACCCCCCTTGCACGCAGCAAATGCGGGCATATAATCGCCGCCGCCGATGGTCCCTTCCGTCGACACCGCCACCGCTGTTCCCGAGCGAAGCCACGAGCAGCGTCTGCGGGCGCTCCGCCGAGCCAACGAAATCCGCTCGAAGCGCGCCCAGTTGAAGCGCGACCTCAAGGCGGGCAAGACGAAGATCGAGGCCCTGCTCCTCGACCCGCCCGACTACGTCATGTCGGCAAAGGCGTTCGACATGATTCTCGCCGTCCCCAAGTACGGCCGCGTCAAGGCGAACAAGATCCTGACCCAGTGCCGGATCTCCCCGTCGAAGACGATCGGCGGCCTCTCCGAGCGCCAGCGCGGCGAGCTCGTCGGCCAGCTGCGTATCTAAGCGGCGCTACGAAACGGCGGCACCGAGGGGGGAGCTGCCCGGGGGCCCCCCTGGGCTCATCCGCGAGCGATGGTGCGATTCCGGCGCTATGGGCGCCGTTATTGCACCATCGTGGCTGCGGCGCGCCCTGCATGCCCGGACTCGACGGGGCGTCCCGGGCCGTCCGGGGGTTCTCGCATTTGATGGGTCCTGTCCGTCCATCAGGATTGGCGCTGTGGCGAAGGTATTCGTGATCACCGGACCGTCGGGTGTCGGGAAGGGGACCCTGATCCGCGAGCTGCTTCGGCGCGTGCCAGGGCTCGAGCTGTCGGTCTCCGCGACCACGCGCCCTCCGCGCGAGGGCGAGGTCGACGCCCGCGACTACCACTTCCTGGATCGCGAGGGGTTTGATCGCCGAGCGCAGCAGGGTGAGTTCCTGGAGCACGCGACCTACAGCGGCAACCGGTACGGGACGCTGCGCTCCGAGGTCGAGCGCCGGCTGGCTGACGGCGCGTCGATGGTCCTGGAGATCGAGGTCCAGGGCGCCCGCCAGGTGCGCGCCGCGATGCCCGAGTCGGTCCAGGTGTTCATCGCGCCGCCGACGCCCGCGAGCCTTCGCGAGCGCCTGGCAGGGCGCGGCACCGACTCCGCCGAGCAGATCGACGAGCGCCTCCGGACCGCGGAGATCGAGCTCGCGGCCCAGGAGGAGTTCCCGCACGTCGTCGTCAACGATGAGGTCGAGCGGGCGGCGGCGGCGCTGGAAGGGATCGTGCGCGAAGAGCTGGATTCCACCGCCTGAAAAGGCGTCCCCTACACTAAGCCCCACCTGTAAGGGCACCAGCCTCTTTCGGTGCTAATGCACCTCACCTGAACACATGATCAAGCCACGCGTTGACAAGCTTCTCGACCGCGCCGATTCCCACTATGCCGCCGTGCTCGTCGCGGCCAAGCGCGCTCGTCAGCTGAACAGCTATTACCGCGCGCTCGGCGAGGGCAGCTACGAGGAGTTCACGCCGCCGATGGTGGACACGCCGTCGGGCAACTACCTCACGATTGCCCTCGAGGAGTTCGCGGCCGGCAAGATCCGCTACGACTACCGGGCCTGAGCAGGACGCCCCGGGTGGGTCGGCTCCGATGGCCCGCATCCTTCTCGGCGTAACCGGCGGAATTGCCGCCTACAAGGCTCTGGAGCTGGCGCGGCTTGCGACGCGCGCCGGTCACAGCGTGCGCGTGCTGATGACGCCGTCCGCCACCCGGTTCGTCGGCGCTGCGTCGTTCGAGGGCATCGTCGGCGCGCCGGTCCTGATCGACGAGTTCGAGCGCGACCCGCTGCGCGGCGCGTTCCCGGGCGACGAGGTCCCCGACCACGACCCGATCGGGCACCTCGCGGTCGTCGGCAACGCCGACGCCTACCTGATCGCCCCGGCCTCGGCCAACACGGTGGCAAAGCTCGCGGCGGGCATCGCCGACTCGATGCTCACGACCTCGTTCCTCGCGTGTACCGCTCCGCGCGCTGTGGCCCCGGCCATGAACGACCGGATGTACAGCGACGCGGCGACGCAGGCGAACCTGGCGACCCTCCGGGAGCGCGGCATCCGCGTCATCGACCCGGAGGAGGGGGAGCTCGCCTCCCGCGGCGAGTACGGCGTTGGCAGGCTGCCCTCGCCTGAGCGGCTCCTCTCCGAGGTCGAGGCGCTGGTCGGGGCGCCGAGCGGGCCGTGGGACGGGATGCGAGTGCTGGTGAGCGCGGGCGGCACGCGCGAGCCGATCGACTCGGTCCGCTTCATCGGCAACCGCTCCAGCGGTCGCATGGGCTTTGCGCTGGCGGAGCAGGCGGCGCGACGCGGGGCTGAGGTGACCGTGGTCGCGGCCAACGTGTCGTTGGCCGAGCCGGCCGGCGTGGCGAGGATCGACGTCGAGACCACCGCCGAGCTGGCCGAGGCGGTCAAGACGGAGTTCAAGCGCAGCCACGTGCTCCTGATGGCGGCCGCCGTGGCTGACTTCCGCGCCGCGGAGGTCGAGGCCGGAAAGATGCAACGCGAGGGGGCGGAGGCGGTGCGGCTCGACCTGGAGCGCACCGAGGACGTGCTCGCGGGGGTTGCGCGGCTTCGCACCGACGAGCAGACCGTCGTGGGCTTCGCGGCCGAGCACGGCGCCGAGGCGATCAGCCGCGCCCGCGAGAAGCTCGAGCGCAAGGGCCTGGACGCGATCGTCTTCAACGACGTTTCGCGGCCCGACATCGGCTTCGACTCCGAGCAGAATGAGGTCGTGATCGTCGATCGCGAGGGCGAGCACCGTGTCGAGCTGGCGCCGAAGCGCGCGGTGGCCGACGCGATCCTCGACCGGGTCGAGTCGCTTCGGAGCAGCGTCGGCAGCAGGGGGTAGCTCCCTACACTTGCCTGCATGCCTCAGCAGGGCGGCGAGAACCTCTACGCGCTGTACCGAAGGGGTGTCGAGTTGCTCGAGGACGGCAGTTTCAGCGAGGCCACCGTGCCGCTTGCCGAGGCGGCTCGGCAGGCCCCCGAGAAGAGCTCGGTCCGCGAGGCACTCGGCCGCGCTTACTTCCGGGACCGCCAGTTCGAGAAGGCGGCTACGGAGTTCGAGGCGGTGGTCGAATCCCATCCGGTCAACGACTACGCGCACTTCTGTCTCGGGCGCGCGCTCAGCCTCACGGGCCACGTGGATCGGGCGCGCCATCACCTGGCCCTCGCTTCGAACCTCCGGCCAGAGCGGCGCGACTACAGGATCTACCGGGAGCGGCTCGCCTCTCAGGCTGGATGACCGAATCTCGTGAGGGCCCTCGTTCAGCGGGTCTCGCGTGCCTCAGTGGCGACCGAAGACGGCCCGCTCGCGTCGATCGGGCAGGGGTTCCTGGTGCTGCTCGGCGTGGCGCCGGGGGACACCGAGGAGGTGGCGGACCGGATGGCGGACAAGGTCCGCGCGCTCAGGGTCTTCGACGACGCCGATGGGCGCATGAACGAGGCCCTGGGCGAGCGCGAGGTGCTGTGCGTCAGCCAGTTCACGCTGTGCGCCGACACCAGGAAGGGCAACCGGCCCAGCTTCGTCGGCGCAGCCGCCCCCGAGCTCGCGGAGCCGCTCTACGAGCGCTTCTGCGAGCGGCTCGGCGCTCAACGGGGTAGGTTCGGCGCGCGTATGGCGGTGGAGCTCGTAAACGACGGACCCGTGACCATTCTCATCGACTCCTGATGGCCGCGTTCAGCCGACGGGACCTGGTGCAGCGCGGCGCCGTGATCGCGGGCGGCTTGAGCGTCGCTCAGTTGCTTGCGGCCTGCGGCGGATCGGACTCCACGACCACCTCGGCGCCGGACCTCCAGGACCTGGCAGGCGCGCTTCGGGGCAAGTTGATCCTTCCCGACAGCCCCCGCTACCACGCCTCGCGGGTGGTCTGGAACAGCCGCTTCGACGGCGCTCGTCCGGTGGCCATCGCGCAGGCCGCCGACAGCGGCGATGTCCGGACCGCCGTCGGCTTCGCCCGCGACCATGGCCTGCGGCCCATCGCGCGGAGCGGGGCGCACAGCTTCGCGGGCTATTCGACGGGCGACGGCCTCGTGATCGACGTCAGTCGGCTCACGAACGTGGCCGTCGACGCCAAGGCGGAGCGGGCGGCGCTCGGGGCGGGGGCGACCGTGCTGCCCACCTACCGCGCCCTCTGGCCGCACCGGCGCGCGATCT
>DASQCL010000239.1:0-13404 GCA_035634715.1 Solirubrobacterales bacterium | reverse complement strand
CGCTCAGCCGTGCTTGTAGGCGGCGCTCCATGTATCGAGGTAGGCCTGGGCCGACCGGAACAGCAACCGCATCGCCTTGTCGCCGCGCGGCTCCTGCTGAGTGGCCGCAAGCAGATCGGGCACCAGGCCGTAATGGGGGACGCCGTCTGTATTCAGGTCGAAGGTGCGCTCCCCCGTTTGCTCGCGGGCGAAATCGACGTTGCCCATGTAGGAGTGGAACGGGTACTGAAGCGGGTTCGTGGCGGCGTCCGACGGCGGCCCGGGCAGCTCCGAGAACCCGCCCGTGTCGCTGCCGAGCCCGACGCCGAAGTAGTGGCTCGGGCTCTTCTCGCGGCGGAACTTCAGGATCGTGTCGGCGAGCTGCGTCGGATCGTCGAGCCTGGCCGTGGCAAAGCCCCCGAGCGCGTACAGCCGCTGGAGGTCGGACTTCGTCCAGAAGCCGCCCGTGTCCGTGTGGCTCGAGACGAGCGGGTAGTCGTGGGCCTCGGCGATCTTCATGACCGCGAGGCGCGCGCGCTCGCTCATGTGGTCGACCTCGATCAGCATGTGGTTGGCCATCATGCGGCGGACCAGGTAGTGCCCCAGGTCGGTCAGGCCCTTGGCGTTGCACTGCTTGCCGGCCGGGTAGTCCGGGATCGGGACGCTCAGCACCTTCTTCGCGTCCGGGAAGAACTGCGACAGGAACTTCAGGATCGGCAGGCCGAGCGTGCTCACCTCCTCGCCCTGGCCCTTCTCGGGACAGGGTCCGGTCGTGAAGTACTCGCCGGTCTGAAGCGCCTCGAGGATCCCGATGAACGAGCCCCGCGCGCCGCCCTCGAGCGCCGCGCCGGCGAACGCGTTGTCCACCCAGTGGGCGATGAACATGCCGCGGACGCCGAGCTTCTTGTACTGCTTGATCCCGCGGTCGACGTCCGCCTTGGTGCAGTTAGGCTTGTCCATGAACTCGCTGCAGTTGAAGAGGTTGGACGACTCGATCCCGATGATCACTGCGAGCTTGCCCTGCTTGATCACCCGCTTGGCCTGGCTCGGGCTGCGGACGATCCGGAACCAGCCCTTGCCCGGCCCGCCGCTCTGCGCGTCGACGTAGCGCTCGAGCTTCTTCAGTCGCTTGATCTCGAGCTTGATCGTCGCCGTCTCGTTGCACGAATGCGAGCGGCGCGGCTCGAGTTTGCAGAGCGGCGCGTCCTCGACCGTCTGGGCGACGACGAGCCTCTCCCCCGCCTTCCAGGCCCGCTTCAGCCACATGTAATAGGTCTGCTGGTGGGTGATCGTGTCGTGCACGGGCCAGCCCGCGAACGTCGGCCACCCGTGGACGTCATGAGTCCCGAACGGAGTGCCGCTTCGAAGCAGGTTGCCGGTGACGTCGAGGCTGCCGTCCGGCCCGTGGTTCTTCGCGTCGCCGCCGAGCGCGCGCGTGACCCCAAACGGGGCGAAGGCCCGGCCGTCGATCACCCGGCCGCCGGCGCGCATGTCCGACGTGATGTGGAGGTGGGCATCGACGAAGCCCCTGACGGTCCCGTTCGCGGTCGTCCCCTTGAACGACTTGCCAGTGGCGTCGGCCTCGGCCTCGGGGTACCGATGGCACCCATTGGCGCGCTCGAAGAAGAACGGCAGTGCGGCGTCGGGTGGCTTGAGACGCAGTTCACCGCTCTTGGACAGACCCAGGCGACGCCCCTTCTGGGTCGATGCGATCTCGAACGTGCCATGTGGGGCGCGCTTGGGTACCCACTCCGCGCGTTTACCCGGATGCGGAGAGCGAACGACGGTCCCTTGATCTCCGACGGCCATGAGTTCCTTGTCCTGGTCGTAGAGGAGATACGCCCCAAGCCGAGTCGGCTTCAGATAGAACGCCGCTGTGGGCCCCGTCGGATCGAGGGTCACGCTGTAGCTGTCATCGGACAGTGCGACGAACTTGCCGCTGCCCGCTGACCTGAGCCCCCAGCAGCCGTTGTCCAGCGTGTACCTGGTGGGGCCCTTCCCACCCCCATGCGCCGCCGCGATGCCGGTCAGCGAGGTGCCGAGGATTCCGAGGGCGGCGAAGGCGACGACACCTGCCAACGACAGTCGCGCCACGCCAATCCGTTGTGCCGGCCGTGACCGGATCGAACCCCTCCTGGTCGTATCGCCGAACTGTATCCGGCGGGCTACGGCCTCAACACGACACGACCGAATGCCTGGCGGCTCTCGATGTAGGCGTGCGCTGCCGCGGCCTCGGAGAGCGGGAACGTCCGGTCGATCTCGACCCTGAGCTCACCGCTGGCCACCCGCTCGAGCAGGCCGGCGATCATGGCGTGAATGCGGGGATATTCGGTCATCAAGGCCCCGCCGAGGAAGACGCCGCGGAGAGTGTTGTTCTGAGCCCAGAGATCTTTCGCCTCGATCGCGGAGCCGCCGCGACCCGCCACCCCAACGCTGACGAGCGTCCCGCGGTATGCGAGCGCGCCGATGCTGTTGACGAGGTTCTTGCCCCCGACCGAGTCGAGGATCACGTCGGCGCCCCGCCCATCTGTCAGCTCGCGAGTTCGCTCGACGAAGCTCTCGTCCGCATAGTTGATGCCGTGGTCGAGCCCGAACTCCTTCAGGCGTTCGAGCTTCTCGTCGCTGGATGCGGTCGAGATCACGGTCGCGCCGGCTTGCTTGGCCAGCTGAATCGCGGCCATTCCGACGCCCCCCGCGCCCGCGTGGATCAGGACGGTCTGCCCCGCCTCGAGGTTGGCGGCGGTGAACAGGCACTCCTGGGCGGTCCCGAACGCGACCGGGACGCACGCCGCCGGAGCCGCGTCCAAGCCGACGGGGATCGGCCAGGTGGAGATGGCGGGGACGGCCCGCTTTGACCCGTGGGAACCGGCCATGTTCAGAGTCACGACCCTGTCGCCGACCGCGCGGTCTTCGACGCCGGCCCCGACCTCGACCACCGTCCCCGCGGCGAGGTACCCGACTATGTGCGGGACCGCCGGCGGCGGGGACCCCGCGCGCGCCAGTAGGTCTCCGCCCTCGATGCTGATCGCCTCTACGTCGATCACCACGCAGCCGTCCGGGCACTCGGGGTCGGGCACGTCCTCGTAGCGCAGCACGTCCGGGCCGCCGTTCTCGTGGATCACCGCCGCCTTCATCCTGGCCGCGACTCTAACCGCTCGCGAGCCGACATCTCGACGCCGCGAGTGATATGCGTTGGGGCATGAGGATGCGCGCCGCAGTCTTGGAGGAGTTCGGCGAGCCCCTCGCGATCCAGGAGCTCGAGCTCACCGAGCCCAAGGACGGTGAGGCGCTGGTGCGCCTCGTCGCGTGCGGTGTCTGCCACACGGACCTCTACACGGCATCGGGCGTCGACCCGTCCGGGTACGCGCCGACGGTCCTCGGGCACGAGGGCGCCGGAGTCGTCGAGGCGGTCGGACCGGGCGTCGAGTCGCTCGCCGTCGGCGACCACGTCGTGACCTTGTTCTCGCCGCAGTGCCGCAAGTGCGTGCATTGTCTGGACGATCGCACCAACATCTGCCTGGCCATCCGCGAGCAGCAGGGCAAAGGCTACCTGCCCGACGGCACCACGCGACTACGGCGCGACGGCGAGGAGATTCGCCACTTCATGGGCACTTCGACCTTCGCCGAGTACACCGTGATGCCCGAGATCGCGCTGGCGAAGGTGAATCCGGACGCGCAACTCGATCGCGCCTGCCTGTTCGCCTGCGGCCTCTCGACCGGGCTCGGCGCCGCGATCAACACAGCCAAGGTTCGCGAAGGATCGACCTGCGTCGTCTTCGGCGCGGGGATGGTGGGCCTCGGCGCCGTCGCCGGCTGCAGGCTGCAGGGCGCCGAGCGAATCATCTGCGTGGACCTCTCCGAGGACCGCCTCGAGCTCGCTCGCGGCCAGGGCGCGACGGAGACGATGATCGGCGGCGAGGACACGGTCGAGCGGATCGTCGATGAGACCGGTGGCTTCGGCGCCGATTACACCTTCGAGGCGACGGGCAACGTCGCGGTCATGCGGCAGGCGGTCGAGTCCGCTCGCATGGGCTGGGGCCTCGCCACGGTCGCCGGAGTCGCGGGGAAGGGCGAGACCCTCGACATCGTGCCTCGCCTCCTGATCACCGGCCGGCGGGTGGCGGGCTCGTCGTTCGGTGGCGTCAAGGGTCGTGACGGCGTTCCGCAGTTCGTCGACCGCTACCTCGCCGGGGACATCGACGTCGATCCGTTCATCTCGCATCGACTGGCGCTCGACGATGTCAATCGCGGGTTCGAGCTGATGGAGGCCCAGGACGGCATCCGGTCCGTGATCGAGTTCGGCTGAGTGGGCATGGTCATCCAACGGGCGGAACAGGGCGAGTGGCTCTCCAACGCGTATCTGATCGTCGATGAGATCGGCGGGACGGGCGTGCTGGTGGACTCCAACGGCGTCACCGACCCGCTGTCCGAGCGCGCGGAGCGCGAGGGCACAGACATCACCCACGTGCTGCTCACCCACCACCACTGGGATCACGTCTTCGACGTCGAGCAACTGGCCGAGCGCTTCTCGGTCCCGGTGCTCGCCCACGAGCTCACGGCCGAGCAGCTCGAGGGCAAGGTTGACGAGACCTTCACCGACGGCGACGTGATCGAGACCGGCAACCTACGGATCAAGGTCATCCACACGCCCGGGCACTGTGCGGACCACTGCGCGCTCGACTTCAACGGAACTGATTGCCTGACCGCCGACGTCATCTTCAACGGCACGGTCGGGGGCACCCGGGCGCCCGGCGCTACCGGGTTCGAGGATCTGAAGACCTCGATCATGGACAAGCTGATGACGCTGCCGCCGGAGACACGAATCCATCCGGGGCATCGTGAGCCCTCCACCATCGGCACTGAATGGGAGAACAACCCGTTCGTCCGGATCTGGCGCGGGCTGGACCCGGAGGGATCCAGCCCGTGCTCGATCGGCCCGGCCGATGCTGAGGAGCGCGAGGCGGCAACGCTGATCCTCTGGGCCCCTGACTACGACGGCGGCAACAAGGCGTGGGTCCGGTTCGAGGACGGCACCGACGCGATCGTCGGCGGCTCCCAGGTGAAGCGGGACTAGCGGGTCAGCCCGTGAACCGCACCGACTCCCCCGGGTGCGCCCCAGGCGGCGCCGGTGGTAGCGTTGCGCCTAAGCGCAAACGCCAACTCGAGAGGGGTCGCGATGAGTGAAACGCTCAAGGGAACGTGCCTGTGCGGGGGCGTGGAGTACGAGCTTGAGAACCCACAGGCAATGGGCTACTGCCACTGCAGTCGTTGCCAGCGGTGGACGGGCTCCAGCCTTGCAGGCGTGGTCGTGGCAAAGGGGGACTTCAGGTTCACCAAGGGCGAGGACCTGGTCAAGACCTACGAGAGCGAGCTCGCGCCCCGCAACTTCTGCAGCAACTGCGGGTCCAGCATCTTCGACGACCTCGGCGAGGTTTATTTCGTCGCCGCGGGACTGATGCCCGACCTCGACCTCGAGCCGAGTTTTCACCAGCAGGTCGCATACAAGGCGAGCTGGCACCAGATCGGCGACGACGCGCCGCAGTTCGCCGAGATGCCGCCGGGCTGACGCAAGGGCGCGGATCGCGCCCGGGGGCTCGCCCGGGTTACCGAGCACGTCGCTCGCAGCCAGCAACGCAGAAGTCAGGAGGCCGGAGCCGTGAGTGAGCTTCAGGGCATCGCCCGATTCAAGTTTCACGAGGGCAAGCTCGAGGAGTTCAAGCGCTTGGCCGCTCAATGCATGGAGATCGTGCGGACCAAGGACACCGGCACGCTGCAATACGACGTCTACTTCAACGACGATCAGTCCGAGTGCATCGTCCACGAGCGGTACAGGGACTCCGAGGCGCTCATCGAGCACGCTGCGCACCTTGGCGACCTAAATGAGGCGATCCTTGCGACGGGCTTCGTCTCCGGCGCCCTCCTCGGCGAGCCGAGCGCAGAGCTCCGAGCGATGATGGCCGACAGCGAGGTCCGTCTCTTCACGCCCTACCAGTCGATGTAGACCCCACTCGCCGGCTTGGGCGAGGCTCCTCCGAGCCGTCGCCGCGCCCCCCGCGCTACCGCACCTTGTCGTAGATGCTGAAGATCGGCAGGTACATCGAGATGACGATGAATCCCACCACGCCGCCGACGAAGATGATCATCAGCGGCTCGATCAGCGCCGTCAGCGACTTGATCCTCGCGTCGACCTCGGCCTCGTAGAAGTCCGCGATCTTGGCGAGCATGGTCTCGAGCTGGCCGGATTCCTCGCCGACCGAGACCATGTGCTCGACCATCGGCGGGAAGATGGCATGCGTGGCCATTGGGCCGGCGAGGCTGCCGCCGCGCTTGACCGACGCATAGACCTGCCCCATCGCCTCGTTGATCACGGCGTTGCCCGCCGTTCCCCCGGAGATCTCGATTGCCTGGAGGATCGGTACGCCCGAGGCGACCATTCCGGCGAAGGTGCGAGACCAGCGGGCGAGCGCGATCTTCTGCACCACGTCGCCGATCCGCGGGATACGGATCTTGAAGTGGTCCCACTGGAGCCTGCCGCGGTCGCTCTTCTTCCAACGGATGAAGGCGTAGGACCCGAGGGCAATTCCGCCGAGCAGGAGGTACCACTGATGTGTCACGAAGTCGGACACGCTCACTGTGATCTGGGTCATGATCGGCAAGCTCGTCCCCACCTCCGGGTTACTCAGCGCAAGCTGGTTGAAGATGCCCACGAACACCGGCACGATGACCGCGACGACGACGATCATCACCACCAGCGCGAGGGTGAAGACGACTGCTGGATACATCATTGCCGACTTGACCTGCCGCCTCAGCGCGTCGAGACGTTCGAGCTGGCTGGCGATTCTGTCCAACGCCTCCTCCAGGCGACCCGAGTCCTCTCCCGCCTTGACCACCGAGCGGTAGAGCGGATCGAAGACCCCCGGCTGCGACTCCATCGCCTGGGCGATCGAGCTGCCGGACTCCACGCTCTCACGCACCGCGATGATCGCGTTCCGCAACATCTCGTCCTGCGTCTGCTGCTCCAGCGTGTAGAGACACCGGAGCATCGGCATGCCCGACGCGATCAGCGTCGCGAATTGCCTCGAGAACACCGCCAGCGCTCGAAGGTTGACGCTCTTGAAGCGCTGCAAGATGCTCTCGACCTTCAGCGACTCTCGCTTCTCGCTGATGTCCAGGACGATCAGGCCGCGCTGGCGGAGCTGGTCGGAGACGACTGACTTGGAGGAAGCGTCCATCTCACCGCGGGCTGGGACACCCGCGAGATCCACCGCCCTGAATGCGAACGTGCTCATGAGATCGCCTCAACGGTGGAGCGCCCGTTGGTCGGCATGCCGACGCCGGTCAGCAGTCGCTTGAGCTCCTCGGGGACGGACGCGCGCTGCTCGGCGAGAGCGCGCGAGACCTTGCCGCCGCGGACGAGCTGCGCGAGGTGGGCATCCATGGTCTGCATCCCCACGGAGCCCGCGGTCTGCAGCGCCGAGTAGATCTGGTGAGTCTTGCCCTCGCGGATCAGGTTTCGGATCGCCGGGGTCGGCACGAGCACCTCGCAGGCGCAGACGCGCGACGAGCCGTCCGCCGTCGGCAGCAGCTGCTGGGTGACGATCCCCTGCAGCGCGATCGACAGCTGCATGCGCACCTGGTGCTGCTGGTGCGGCGGGAAGACGTCGATGATCCGGTCGACGGTCTGGGCGGTCGACTGGGTGTGCAACGTGGCGAAGACCAGGTGACCGGTCTCGGCTGCGGTCAGGGCCGTGGAGATCGTCTCCAGGTCGCGCATCTCGCCGACGAGTATCACGTCGGGGTCCTCGCGCAGGGCCGCCTTCAGCGCCGTCGCGAAGTCCAGGGCATCGGCGCCGATCTCTCGCTGGTTGACTATGCATTTGCGGTGCGAGTGGAGGAACTCGATCGGGTCCTCGATCGTGAGGATGTGCTCCTCGCGCTCGGCGTTGATCGAGTCGACCATCGAGGCGAGGGTCGTCGACTTGCCCGAGCCGGTCGGCCCGGTGACGAGGACCAAGCCGCGCGGCTTGCGGGTGAACTCCTCCAGCACCGCCGGCAGCCCCAGGGACTCGAGGCTCTGGATCTCGGCCGGGATGTGGCGGAAGGCGGCGGAGATCGCGCCACGCTGGAAGAAGGTGTTGACGCGGAAGCGCGCCACGCCCGGGATCGCGTACGCGAAGTCGAGTTGCTGCTGGTTCTCGAACCGCTTCCGCTGCGAGTCGTTGAGGATCGAGTAGACGATCTCGCGCGTGTCCTGCGGGCCGAGCTGCGGGTAGTCGTCCATCGGGACGATGCGCCCGCGGACCCGCAGCGCCGGCGGGAAGCCCGCCGTCAGGTGAACGTCGGAGGCGCGAACCTCCACCATCTTTGTGAGCACAGCGGCGAAGTCCAGGCTCATCGCCTGGTAAATCGTCGCCTGAGCGCGGGCCCTTTAGCCGTGGCCGCCGGAACGGACGCACGGCCCGGTGGGGCTTTGCTCAGGTGCAGCGGAGCGCGTTGAACGATTTGTCACGAACAGGACCCCGTATGGGCCAGATCGAAAGTCACCTCTTAGCCTGTTTTCGGAGGCGGCAGGATGCCCAAGCCAATCCAACGCAACCAGCGGTACATGCCGGGCCTGGATGGACTCCGGGCCATCGCCGTGCTCGCCGTGATCGCCTACCACCTGGGGTTCGGATGGGCGCCCGGCGGGCTTCTGGGAGTCGCCGTCTTCTTCACGCTCAGCGGCTACCTGATCACGGACCTGCTGCTCGGCCAGTGGTACGGCGGCCGGATGCGGCTCGGCAACTTCTGGATCCGGCGCGCGAGGCGACTGCTTCCGGCGCTGTTCGTGATGCTCATTGTGGTCACCGCGTGGATCACGATCGCTGACCCCGCGCAGCTCGACAAGCTTCGCGGCGCGGTCATCTCCTCGGCGCTCTACGTGAACAACTGGTGGCTGATCGACCAGCACGTCTCCTACTTCGCCCGCTTCGCGCCGCCGTCGCCACTGGGCCACCTGTGGTCCCTCGCGGTCGAGGAGCAGTTCTACCTCGTGTGGCCCTGGCTGCTGCTCCTCGGCCTTCGCTTCGTCAAGGAGCCGTCATCGGCCACCGGCACCCGGCCGCGCCTGGCGTTGATGACATTGGGGCTGGGCGCCGCCTCGGCGATCCTGATGGCGGTCCTCTACCACCCGGGGTTCGACTCCACGCGGGTTTACGATGGCACCGACACGCGCGCCTTCTGCGTTCTGTTCGGGGCGGCGCTGGCAATGGTGTGGCCGAGCCGGCACCTGAGCGCAAACATCAGCGTCGGCGCGCGCCGGATCCTCGACGGACTTGGGGTTGCCGGGCTGACCGTCATTGCACTCCTGATCTGGCGCACCAACGACTTCTCCCCGTTTCTCTACCAGGGCGGGATGGTGCTGCTGTCGGTAGCGACCGTGTTCGTGATCGCCGCGATCGTGCACCCGGCCACCCGTCTCGGCCCGGCGATGGGCTGGAGGCCGCTGCGCTGGATCGGCGTGCGCTCCTACGGCATCTACCTCTGGATGTTCCCGATCATCGTGCTCACCACGCCGACCGTCACGAGCAGCGTCGACCCGCTGCGCGCTGCGCTTCAGGTGGCCGCGAGCATCGGCGTCGCCGCCCTGTCGTGGAAGTTCATCGAGGAGCCGATCCGCCATGGGGCGCTCGGTCGCCTGTGGGCGCGGATCCGGGAGGGCACCTGGAAGCCGAAGGCACTCCCGCAGAACGTGCGGGTGGCGGTCGGCGTCGGCCTGGCCACCCTCCTGCTCGCGTGCGTGGGCCTGGCCGGAGCGGCGCCTCCCACGCACTTCGGGTTCCTCACCGCACAGGACTCGAACGCGGACGCCCAGGCCGCGCTCTCCGGCGGCACCATCTCGCACACCAGCACCGCCGCGACCAGCCAGGCGAGCACGGCACCCGAGCACGGCACCTCGTGCACATCGGTCGTCCACATCGGCGACTCCACGTCGGAGGGCCTCGTTTCCCCCAACTACCTACCCAAGCGCTCCGAGCGCATCGAGGCTCGCTACGCCGATCAGGGGGTCAGGAGGGAGCACATGGAGATCTCCGGCGCGACCTCAATTGTCGAGACGCTCCCCGGCGGCACCAACGCGCAGGACGTGGCTCACGGGCTGATCGACAGCGGATACGACGGCTGCTGGGTGCTCGCGCTCGGCACCAACGACGCCGCCGATGTCTACGTGGGCTCGTCCGTGTCGCTGTCCACGCGGATCGACAAGATGATGTCGGTGGTCGGCGACCAACCGGTCATGTGGGTGAACGTGAAGTCGCTTGTGGGCAGCGGGCCCTACGCCGAGACGAACATGGAGCAGTGGAACACGGCCCTCGAGGACGCGTGCGCCAAGTACCCGAACATGCGCATCTTCGACTGGGCCGGAGCGGTCAAGGACCCCTGGTACATCCCGGACGGGATCCACTACACCTCGGCGGGCTACAAAGCGCGAGCCCAGCTGATCGCGAAGGCGCTTGCGAAGGCGTTCCCGGCGGACGGCTCCGAGAGCCCGACGTGCGTCGTTCACGCGTAGGCGCGGCTCTGTAGCGCACGGCGGATGTCTGCGGCAACCGCGGGGCGGCTGCTGGTCACCTGTAGTCCGCTGTATCGAAGGACCACAAAGCCGGCGTCGCGCAACCTGAGGTCGCGTTCACGATCGCGCCGCATCTGCGCGATCGTCCCGTGCCCGTCGCCGCCGTCGACCTCGACGATCACCCCCGCCTCACGCCATAGGGCGTCGACCTTGTCCGAGCCAATCGGGACGTTGACCTCCGGGAATGGCAGCCGGTGGTGGCGGCAAAGGTCGAGGAAGAGATCCTCACGTGGGCTGAGCGTGCGGGCGTACTCGGGGCGGTGAAGGGAGAGGGCACGCTGCAGCTTCGCCGAGCCTGGGCGACCGACGCCGGTGATCGCGTCGATCGCCTCCAAGTCGATGCGGCGATGGAAGTCGGCCTCCGCGACCGCTTTGCGCACCCGGTCGAGCGGAGCGACTGAGGCGAAGTCGAGGAGGGTGCGAGCGACCGTGGTCACCGGGAGGCCGCGGTGAATGAGGCGGTCGACGCGTTGTGTGTGGTGGACGCGAACGCCGCGAAGCGATCGGCGTCGCCTCGGACTCGTGACGTGGGTGGTACTGGGCATGTAGGAGATCAGCTCCCACCGGTGCGCGGCGCTTGCGTGGCTCAGGGCTGCGCCCGGGCCGGCGTACAGAATGACGGCGAGCAGCCGGCCCTCGGTGCTCAGCGCCTTGTGGCCGACGGCATAGACACCGGGGTAGATGCGGTGCAACCTGCCCGAGGCAGTCCACCGCGTGATTGCCGAGGTGCTGAGCCCGCGCTCCTTTAGCTGCCAATGGGCAACAACGCCCCACTGGCGCTCGGCGAGCTTCAGGATCCGCCGAACCACCTGGGTGAACGCAATCCGTTCCCGGTTTCCGGGAATAGATTGCGTTGACCTGGCCATGGCGGCCAGTTTGGGCTGCCCTCGGTGCCCGTTCAACACACGTTTGTGCCGAGGGTGCGCCGGGAAGCTCGCGAGAGCGCTACGTGGTGACCCGGGCGATCTCTTCGATCGAGGTGACGCCCGCGCGGGCCTTCTGCAGGCCGTCTTCGCGCACCGTGACCATGCCCTGGGAGCGGGCCACCTCGGAGATCTCGGACTCGGGGGCTCGCTGCACGGTCAGCGACTTGATCTCGTCGCTCATCACCATCACCGAGAAGAGGCCGATGCGGCCGCGGTAGCCGCTGTGGCTGCAGCGGGCGCAGCCCACCGCCTCGTAGGCCTCGAGGTCGCCGCCCACCCTGAATCCCCCCTCGACCAGGGCCCGCTGCGGGATCACCGTGCGCCGCTTGCAGTAGGTGCACAGCTGGCGCGCGAGGCGTTGGGCGACCACGCACTCCACGGCCGACGCCGTCAGGAAGCTCTCGATGCCCATCTCGGCCAGGCGTGCGATCGCACCCGGGGCATCGTTCGTGTGGAGCGTGCTCAGGACCATGTGGCCGGTGAGCGCCGACTCCACCGCGATCCGCGCCGTCTCCGCGTCGCGGATCTCGCCGACCATGATCACGTCGGGATCGGCGCGGAGGATCGAGCGCAGCCCGGTGGCGAAGGTCAGCCCCGCCTTGCGGTTGACGTTCATCTGGTTGATGCCCGCCATCCGGTACTCGACCGGGTCCTCGATCGTGATGATGTTGCGCTCTACCGCGTTCAGCTCCAGCAGCGCCGCGTAGAGGGTTGTCGACTTGCCCGAACCGGTGGGGCCGGTCACGAGCACCGCACCGTACGGACGCTGCACCGTGGACTCGAATCTCGCCCGTGGCTCGCCGTCCATGCCGAGCTCGTCGAGTGTGCGAAGGGCCTGCTCCTTGTCGAGGATGCGGACCGACGCCCCCTCGCCACGCTGCGTCGGCAGCGTGGTCACGCGGAGGTCGACCTTGCGGTCGTCGACGGTGACGCTCACGCGGCCGTCCTGGGGGATCCGCTTCTCGGCGATGTCCATGTCCGCCATCAGCTTCACTCTGGAGACGACGCCGGCGATCATTCGCTTCGGCACGCGCGCCGACTCGTACAGCACACCGTCGACGCGGAAGCGCACCCGCATCTCGTTCTCCTCGGCCTCGAAGTGGATGTCGGAGGCACCCTCGTTCACCGCCTGCGCGAGCACGGAGTGGACCAGCTTGATCACCGGGGCGTCCTCCGCGGTCTCACGGAGCTCGGTGATCTCCGCCTCGCCCTCGACGTCCTCCTCTTCCTGAACCGCATCGCTCACCGCGTGCTCGAGGCGGTTCATGCGGCTGATCAACGCGTCGATGTCCTCCTCGGCCGCGACCGCGACCCGGCACCGGAGCCCGGTCATCATCTGGATGTCGTCGACAGCCAGGACGTTGGCCGGGTCGGCCATCGCAAGCAGCAGCGTCTCGGTGTCCACGTAGCCGACCGGCAGCGCCTTGTAGCGGCGGGCGGCGCTCATCGAGAGCAGGTTCGCCGCCCCCATGTCGACCTTGTAGAGATTGAGGTCGACGTGGTCGAGCCCGTAGCGCTCGGCAATCGCTCGCGAGAGCTGGTCGCCGTCGATCACCTGGTAGTCGCGAAGCAGCGCCTCGGGCGCCTTGCCGGCCACCCGCGCTTCGTTCACCACCTCATCGACCCGCTCGCGGCTCGCGTACCCGAGGTCGACGACGACGTCGGTGACGAACATCCCCGAGTGGCCGCGCTGCATCGGTGCCGTAACGCCGTTGCCGGCCTGCGCCTCGCCCTCGAGCTGCCTAGCCGTCGCTTCGTCCCCGGAGGGGACCGGCCTCAGGTATCCGGGTCGGTTTTCGTTTGCCATGTGTCGGAGCGGACGGCCCGCCTCATCACCTCGATCGGCGGGTCTAGGCCCGTCCAGATCCGGAGTGAGGCGGCCCCCTGGCG
>DASQCL010000238.1:0-2524 GCA_035634715.1 Solirubrobacterales bacterium | reverse complement strand
TACCTCGAACTCGAATCCCCGAGACAGCGCCGGATGGAGCCAGCCGGATTCGAACCGGCGACCTCTTCGGTGCAAGCGAAGCGCTCTCCCAACTGAGCTATGGCCCCAGGCACCAAGTGTGGCATGGGCTTCCCAGATCGGGGTACGAGCGCGCCAACCCTTTGCCGTCGCGCAGGCCTTGTGCGACGATGGCGAATGAGCAGCGATTCCCGAGGAGGGAAATGGCCGACACGGAGACCGCGACGGAAGCAGTAGGCGAGCGCGAGCAGACCGACAAGTCGCCGGAAGCGGTCCAGGAGGCGCAGTCGGAGGCCAAGGGCGGGCCCAAGCCGGGCCAGCGCGCCGAGGTTTCCAACCTCGACATCGTCCGCCACTACTTCGAGGTGGCCTGCGACCACCTCGGGCTCGCCGATGACCTGCGCGTCGTCTTCTGGGCCCCCTACCGGGAGGTCACGGTCCAGATCCCGGTCCGTCTCCCCGACGGCAAGATCCACGTCTACTCCGGCTACCGCATCCAGCACAACGGCGCGCGCGGCCCCTACAAGGGCGGCATCCGCTTCCACCCGGAGGTGAACATCGACGAGGTCCGCGCGCTCGCCTCGCTGATGACCTGGAAGACCGCGGTCGCCGGCGTCCCCTTCGGCGGCGCCAAGGGCGGCGTCAACTGCCCCGCCGACCAGCTCGACCCCGCCGACGTGCAGAAGATCGCGCGCTCGTTCATGGACAAGGTCGAGAAGATCCTCGGCCCCACCCGGGACATCGCCGCCCCGGACGTGAACACCAACGCCCAGGTGATGGCTTGGATGATGGACGAGTACGGAAAGCTCCACGGCCACACGCCGGCGATCGTCACCGGCAAGCCGATCGCGCTCGAGGGCTCGTATGGGCGCGAGGCGGCGACCGGCCGCGGCTGCGTCTACATGTTCCGCGAGGCCGCCCCGCACCTCGGGCTGAGCCCGGCCGACACGACCTTCGTCGTCCAGGGCTACGGCAACGTGGGCTCGTGGGCGGCCCGGATCATGCAGCAGCTCGGGGCCAAGATGGTCGGCGTCTCCGATGCCACCGGGGCGATCCGCAGCGACGCGGGCATCAACGCGAACGCCCTCTACGAGCACATTCACCACGGAGGCAAGCTGATCGAGTTCGAGGGCGGGGAGCCGCTGGCGCCCGCCGACCTCGTCACGATCCCCTGCGACGTCTTCATCCCGGCGGCCCTCGGCGGCATGATTCACGAGGAGAACGCCGACGACATGCATTGCAAGGTCATCCTCGAGGGCGCTAACAGCCCCACCACCCCGGCCGCCGACGAGATCCTCCGCGAGAAGGACGTCTACATCATCCCCGACGTGATGGCCAACGCCGGCGGCGTGGTCGTCTCCTACTTCGAGTGGGTCCAGAACCTCCAGCACTTCCGCTGGGACGAGCGTGAGGTCAACGACAAGCTCGGCACGATCATGCGGCGCGCCTACCGCGAGGTCTCAGCGCGCGCCCGCGAGGAGGGCATCGACCTCCGCGAGGCCGCGTACCTGGTCGGCATCGAGCGCGTGGTCGAGGCTGCCCGCACCCGCGGTTACGTCTAGAAGTCGAAGTCCTTCGGTTCGCCCTGCTCGAACCAGAGTTCGTCGTCCTCGGGCGCATCCCTGAGGAACTCTGGGGTGTCGGCGAGGACGTCCTCGCCGTCCTCCTCCTCGTCCTCTTCGTGGGGCTCCTCCTCGAGATGCTCCTCGTCGTGCTCCGGCGCGGGCGTCTCGACCGCGTGCTCGTCGGACGGTGAAGCCTCATCGTGGGGCTCCACGTCCTCGTCGACGATCTCCTCGTGGAAAGGGTGCTCGACCGTGTCGAGCGACTCGATCGGGGGCTCGAGCGGCGTCGTCCCCTCCGGCGCGGCCACCGGATGCTCCTCGGAAGCCGGCTCGGCGGGAGCCGCCTCCTCGTCGAGCTGGAGGTCGACGTCGATGTCAAGCTCGTCCGACTGGTCGTAGAGCGTCGTCCCCTCCTCGGCCGCCTCGGAAGCCGGCTCGTCCAGGATCTGGTGCTCCTCGGCGGCGGGCTCTTCCTGCTCGACCTCCGCGGCCGGCTCGTCCGCGTCGTCGATCAGCATCTCCTCGGACTCCTGGTCCGCGGCTATATGGGCGCCCGTCGGTTCCTCCAACCCGGTGCCGACGTCCGCCTCGCCCGTGTCCGCGGGGTCCTCGCTCGCCTCGGACGAGGGCATGAGCGTGGTCGCGTCCTCGTGGACCGCCGGATCCTCGAGCTCGCGCTCCTCGACTGCCGTCTCCATCGCGGCGCCGTTCGCCGAGGCCGTGGGCGCCTCCTCGGACTCCGGGAAATCCGCCTCGTCCGGGCGCGTAGGAGGACCGAACGCTTCGTCCTCGAGGCGCTGTACCTCGGAATCGGCAGCGCCGTGCTCTCGAATGAGCTCTAGGTGCTCGCGAATCGCGTCGTCGAGGATGCCCATAGCCGTGGACCGAAAAGAGTAACGCGCCAACTCAGGCGTGCGAGCACGCTTTCCTGCGTGGTCGCC